>NZ_PTFE01000228.1:0-1405 GCF_002936975.1 Bradyrhizobium sp. AC87j1 | reverse complement strand
ATGCGTTTTATTTGGGGTTCTGAATCCATGGGCGACCATGATTCGGGATCTGATGATTGGCGGTGCGTCGGTTGAAGATACGCTGACGCTGTGGGCTTCGTCGTTGCGAGATGTAAAGCAACGCATCCGTCGGCTGTTTGCGCAGGAGCGGGTCGCGGCCTCGGCGGGGCAGTTTCTCGACGGACTGTTGGGCAACGAGCCGCGCAAGACGGGTTGGATGCGGGCGGAGGCAGCCGGCGATCCAGGCCCGTGGCGCCAGCAGGCGATCCTGGGCCGGGGGCAGTGGGACGCCGACGCGCTGCGCGACATTGTCCGTGAGTACGCGCTGGAAACCGCTGGCCGATGAGGACGCGGTTCTGATCATCGATGAGACCGGCTTTTTGAAGCAGGGCAAGGCCTCGTGCGGGGTCGCACGCCAGTACACTGGCTCGGCGGGCAAGACCACCAATTGCCAGATCGGAGTTTTCGCCTCCTACGTGTCGCGGCATGGCCATGCCTTCATCGATCGGGCACTCTACCTGCCAAAGGAATGGACGGACGAACCCGTTCGCCTGAGGGCCGCGCACGTCCCAAGTGATGTGGGCTTTGCCACGAAGCCCAAGATCGCGCGTCGAATGATCGCTCGTGCGATCGCCGCCAAGGTGCCATTCTCGTTCGTGGCGGCGGACAGGGTGTATGGCACGGGTAAGATCGAAACCCTGCTGCGCAAGGCGGGCAAAGGCTACGTTCTGGGTGTTGCTTCCAATCAGGTGTTCCGTTCCTGGGGCAAGCCGCAGCCTGTCGCCGGCACCGCCTCCGAGATCGCGCAGAGCCTTCCCAAGAAAGCCTGGCGCCGCATGCCGTCCGGCGAAGGGACCAAAGGTCCGCGCTGGCACGCCTGGGCCTATCTTGAGCTGGCCGATCTTGACGCCAGTGACTACGACGACGCCCTTGCCGGGGAATGGACGCGGGGTCTTCTGATCCGCCGCAACATTGCCGACGGCAGCTTGGCCTTCTTCTCCACATGGTGCCCCAAGGGCACGTCCATACAGAAGCTGGCATCGGTGGAAGGCCATCGCTGGGCCATTGAGGACAGCTTCGAAACCGCCAAGAACGAGCTCGGCCTTGATCACAACGAAAGCCGCTCCTGGCATGGCTGGCATCGCCATATGTCACTCCTCATGCTGGCCTTCGCCATGATGGCCGTCATCCGTCATCGGGCCAATGCTGAGCCAGCACTCAAAAAAACGCGACGCCGGCGCACCAAACGTCGTTCCTGATCCGCTGGTCGATCCAGGAAATCCGTCGCATCGCCATCAAGCTCGCTCAACGGCGCATCTCGATCGACCGAGTTCTCGCATGGTCGCTCTGGCGCCGAGCTCACCAGGCCGAAGCTCGCCGCGCCCACCTCAGACGAAAACTGCAA
>NZ_PTFE01000227.1:0-1670 GCF_002936975.1 Bradyrhizobium sp. AC87j1 | reverse complement strand
GGCCCGGTTTCCATGCCGACCCGAACCGCGTCTGGCGCGTGCTCGCGCAGCGCCATTGCGATGCACTCCGGTTCCGAGGAGCATTTGCCCCGCCAAGTGCGCCGACCGTCGGCGTCGATCACACAAAACTCCGTCTCCTTTTGCGATACATCCAAACCAACATAAAGGGTCATCACATGCTCCTCGTTTGCACTGAGGAGAACATTCTACCTCAGCCTCGAGCGCGCGATTAGGCCATGTGGTTGACCCTATAGCCCTCCCGCTTGAGCAGGACATGCACGCGGGACGCACCTGTCCAAAATGACAGGGATCGTCGTGCACCCGCGCCATCGCCCGCCCCCCTCTGCGGAACGCCGAGAGCCCGCATCATTATCTCTTCGGGATTGTCTCGACAGCTTCTCGTCAGCCCGCTCGGTCATACATCAATTATCAGAAGCTGGCAGGGATACCTCGTTAGTAGGAATGCGAGCTATTTGAGGCGAGCCCCTTTCTGAATTGGAACGCGACGCTCGCATTATAGGTTGCCACCTTTGACCCGGTGTCACGCGTTGTTCCGATTCATTCGCGGTCGCCAAGCGAGTCGCCGTGATAGGGGCCGCGCGGCGCCTACCGGAATTGGTGGGGCCGCATCACTCACTCGGAATGCCCTTAACTGAACACGTTCCGACGGTAAGCCCATAGGACATCACGGCTGAGAGGTTGCAGCAAAATTGCGCCGATTCATCATTCAAAAGGGAAGGCCGACTCCGAAGATGCGGGGGCGAACCTTTCTTAAGCGGAAGAGGCTTACGCACCTTCTTGGAGCTACAATCGTACTCTGTTCGACGCGGCTCGCGCCCGCTGCGGACGCCCCCGGGCTGGAAACAGCGAACATTAGAGAATTCGTCTCGTACTTCAGCCCGAACGATTTCAAGATCGTTGATTTAGATGACCTTTACGCTGCCCCTGCAAAGTTCATCGGGCAGCCTATCGAGCTCCGAAACGTGAGGTGCCTCTACGCCATGGATGGCTACCACTGCATTGCACCTCAGCCCGGAATGGTTACGATTGTTTCTGCAAAGTCTGTCGCACCTGCGGCAGAACGGGACGCCTTGAAGAACGACTGTGCGGAGATCCAGGCGATGGCTCACCTGCCCGCTTGCCGAAAGAATGTTCGAATTATCCCACCTGACTTGACCGAAAGCTCCCTCCCCAACGACGCTTCGAAGCGCGTCGTTATGACGGCCGAGAGAAATGGAATACATCCGGCGTCGCAACCGAAGCATTAACGCCGCCGAATGCCACGCGTTACTGCTCCGTCATCGCTTTTCTGAGCCTCAAGAGCAGAAGCAGCGTGGGCGCGCCTGGGTGCCGGAAATGAGCAACGACGCTGTACCTCCGCGCCCGCGCTGCCAGTGAAGTTAGCGGCCCGGACGAACGCCCTAGAGCAACTACCAAGACAGGGCGGTGACTTGGCGATCAGTCCGGGTCGCAAGCAGCGCGGGCGCGCCGCGCTTGGGAAAGTCTCACAGGCCGAACCGGCTGGCACTCACCCATTCCTCTCTAGTCGTCCGTTCTTTAATCGCGGGCACGATGTCAACCCCGATAGACAAAAGTGATCCACTGCCGGGTTCATGGTTCTTTCCGCGGTCGTCTCTACAGCCGCCGCATGATGGCGTTCAACAGGTGTG
>NZ_PTFE01000226.1:0-1704 GCF_002936975.1 Bradyrhizobium sp. AC87j1 | reverse complement strand
CCAGGGTGTTGACGAAGAACCCGATCAGCTCTTCAATCTGCCGGTGCCCCCGATTGGCGCTCGGCACGCCAATCACAAGATCATCCTGCCCCGACAGACGCGACAGCACCGCCGCCCAGGCCGCCAGCACTGTCATGAACAACGTCGTGCCATGCTGCAGGCTCAGCCGCTTCAGCTCCCGCGTCAAATCCGCATCGATGATGACCGGAACCGTGGCCGCGGCAAACGACTGCTGGGCAGGCCGCGCATGGTCCGTCGGCAAGACAAGACGGGTCGTGCCTGCCAGGGCGCTGCGCCAATACTGCGCCTGCTTCTGCAGCCGTTCCCCTGACAGCCATTGGCGTTGCCAGGCGGCGTAATCCGGATACTGGATCGCAAGCGGCGGCAGAGGATCGTCCTGCCCAGCCTCGAACGCCCGGTAAAGCTGGCTAAGTTCACGCAGCAGCACGCCCATCGACCAGCCGTCCGAGACGATATGATGCTGGGTCAGCAGGAAGACGTGCTCCTCATCCGACATCCGCACCAGATGCCCGCGGATCAGCGGACCGCGCGCAAGATCGAATGGCGTGCGGCCCTCTTGATGGCACAGATCCAAAAGTGCCGCTTGCGCATCCGATCTCTCCCGCAGATCATGCTCAACTATCGGCATTCCCGCGTTCGGCGGCAGAACCTCAACCCGGGGCTTGCCCTGCGTCGCGACAAAGACACTGCGTAGCGCCTCATGACGCGCAACCACACGGTCAAGGCTGCGCTGCCAGGCGCTGCGGTCGAGCATCCCGCGCAGTCGCAAGGTCAGCGGAATGTGATAGTTCGTGCTGCCTTCGTTCAGCTGCGCCAAAAACCATAGCCGCTGCTGCGCAAACGACAGCACAAGCGGCTCATGACGCGACACGGTCGCAATCGACGGCAGCTCTTGCGGACCGGAGCGGCTCAACAGCTCGACGATGCTTGCCGCGAGATCAATTAGCACTGGCCTTGCGAACAGCGTCGACAGTGGCAGCTCGACCCCGACAGCCTGTGACAGCCGGCTCGACATCTGCACGGCCAAGAGCGAGTGGCCGCCCAGTTCGAAGAAGTGGTCGTTGCGCCCGATGCGCTCGACACCCAGGAGTTCGGCCCAGATCCGTGCCAGCGCCGTCTCGACCGCACCTTGCGGCGCCTGGTAGGCCGCCAGCGCATAGGCCTGATCGGCCGGCGCCGGCAGCGCGTTCCGATCGAGCTTGCCGTTCACCGTCAGCGGAAGCGCCGCCAGCCGCACGAACGCACTCGGCACCATGTAGTCCGGCAGCCGCGCACTTAAGTGCGCCCGCAAGGCGGCCGCAAGCCCGCCTCCATCGCCCTCCTCCGAGCCGGCCGCGGGCGCGCAGACCACATAGGCGATCAGATGCTTGTCGCCGACGCCGTTCTGGCGCGCCACCACCACCGCCTCGCGCACCCAGGCGTGCCCGCAAAGCTTTGCTACGATCTCGCCCGGCTCGATGCGATAGCCGCGGATCTTCACCTGGTCGTCGTTACGGCCCAGGAACTCAAGATTGCCGTCCGGCAGATAACGTGCCAGGTCGCCGGTCCGGTACAGCCGATCGCCCTCGACAAAAGGACTGGCGATGAACCGCTCCGCTGTCAGCTCAGGGCGGTTGAGGTAGCCCCGCGCCACCCCCGCCCCGCCAATGTAAAGCTCGCCCACCGCGCCGAACGGCACGGGCG
>NZ_PTFE01000225.1:0-1708 GCF_002936975.1 Bradyrhizobium sp. AC87j1 | reverse complement strand
ACTCGTTATTGTCGTGCGCGGGTGACCTCGTGGCGAAGAGCGGCGCGTCGGCTGTAAGCGTCGCCGGGCAGCCTATCTGTGCCCTGCCGGGTTGAGGCGCCCGCGCGCCTTTTCTTTTGGCGAGCGCGGGCGCCAAGCTTCGACAAAGTGCTCATACCTTCTCTGCGCTTGCTCGGCGACGTGCATCTCCTGATCGCGGAGTTGTTTGATATTGTACGCGTAGGCAGAGCCGCGCGTGTTGCCGTTTTTCTGCGCTCGGCCAGCCTGTAACTCCATGCCGCGCATCTTGTGAGCGACAAGACTGGGCCGGGCCCAGAGGTAATCCTCTTCGTTCGTCAGCAGATGCCAGCACAGGACGGTCAGCTTGCGCGCTACGGCGACGGCGGCCACTTGATGGCCCCGTCTGGCGCGGATACGCACGAAGAAAGCGTGGAGCGGTCCGGGTGCCTTGGCGGCAGCCCAGGCGGCTTCTACCAGCATGGCCCGGGCGTGGCTGCGTCCGACCTTGCTGATCCGGCCATGATGAGCGGCACCGAGGCCCGACTGGTGCACACGCGGATTGAGCCCGAAGTAGCTGACCAGTTTCTGCGGGCTCTTGAAGCGCGTGATATCGCCAATTGCCGCCATCAACCCGGCCGCCACCGCCAGATTGACGCCGGTGATCGTCAGCAGCCGCCTGACCGAGCCGTCGTCCATCGTGTTTGTGGGTACTGGCTGGTGCGCCAGCCAATCGCGGCCGCGGCCGTTGAATAAATCGGGGACATTTTGGGATCAGGTGCGCATGAAGGATTGCGTGCACTTCGTTCTTGATCCGGGTCCGATGCCGCACGACCTGGTAACGCCGAGCGACCAGCCTGCGCAGCCGTTCTGTGGCCGCGTCCGGCGTCCAGATTTCCGGCAGATAGCCGGCCGCGTACAAGCTGGCCAGCGTGCCCGCGTCGACCTTGTCAGTCTTCACATGGGCATGCGCGATTGCCTTCATCTGCAATGGGTTGGCGATGACCACCCGCTTCACGAACGGCGACAGCACCGTGACACCGCCATGCAGTTGCCGGTCGCTTCGATCACCACCTCATCTATCGGTTGAAGGCTTTTGCCAAAGCCCTCCAGTGCCGTGCGGGTCATATCGACGCGACCGGCCGGTCGAAGTCTGCCGTTTTCCCAGAAAACCACCTCGCCGAAAGTTCGGTGGGCGATTACGCGTCGCATTTGCACCTCCTGTCATATGATGGGAACGGTGGGCGACACGACAACTACGGATCCGCGCTCACGGCGCAACCGGGCTAGTCGTAGAGGCGGCCAGCTACTAACTCGAGCTCGCAGCTCATCGTACGCATCGGCCTGCCCACACTTTCGTGCTCCCGGTGCCTCTGTCCCGGATGGTCGCACCATACGCCACGATCTTGAAAGCCGCAGCCGAACATCAGCACCGAGAATCTTATACCGGTTACGAATCCCATTGAAAGCGTGTTCGCGACGGTCCGGCACAGAACCGTGCGCACGAAAGGTTCGTTATCGTCAACGACTGCCAAGTTGATGGTGTTCAAGCTGCTCTGCGCCGCATCAAAGACCTGGCGCCGGCTGAAAGGCACAAATCAGTTGCCGAAGGTCATCGCAGGTGTCAGATTCGAAAACGGCATCGAGGTCATCCAGGTGCCGGCAAACCACGCCGCCTGATCGCCTCGTCACCCAAAATCCCGCATAGCTC
>NZ_PTFE01000224.1:0-1466 GCF_002936975.1 Bradyrhizobium sp. AC87j1 | reverse complement strand
GCCTGCTATCTGGCTCCAGGAGGTTGAATAACGTGTTTTGAAATGCCACTCCGATGAAGTCGCCTCGTCGCCAGATGAGGCGGCAAGGATGGGTGGTGCGAAACTCATCGAAGGAAAGGGAAAACTCGGTCGGCAGAATCGTGAGTCCATTAAGCTGAATGCCCGCGCCTCTATTAGAGAGATCACGTACCAGGCAGGGCTCGGACGTGATGTGTCCCGGAATTGAGAGAAAAACATCTCGCCACACCGACTGCCTTTCAGTCGACCGCCGGGAACAACTCTTTTCTTCCCATTGACGTACCTTTTCTTGCAACTTCTTTAGCTCTCGGTACCGGCGCTCTAGACTCACGCTCTCCTCCGATTTTCTTGTTGGGTTTCCCACGGGTTCAGGAATGCAACAACTGCCGCGATCGTTATTAGGGCTATCCTCAGGTTGAGGGAATTCCGGATAACTACCGTTCATGGCCTATCCCATAACGCCGACTGGATCAGAGCGCTTGCCCATGAAGGGTGGGCTAACATTCCCCGCCGAAAAGCAATCACCGCAATCCGATCCTGCTTCAGCTCGTACATCCACCACGCCCGCAACCATGTCGAGCGAGCACCATCCCCCAACCAGATACGCTTTGCTGTTGAGTCGCGCCTAGTGCCAGCACAGAAGGCCGCGCGCCATCTACACCTCACTGAAATGAACTCCTGCAGCGTTCGGCCGCCCACCACCGTGCCGGTGAAGGCGGCGCTGGTGAACTGGCTGCCCTGGTCGGTATTGAAGATCTCAGGCCGGCCGAAGCGCGCCAAGGCCTCTTCGAGCGCAGACACACAGAACGATGTGTCCATCGTGTTCGACAGGCGCCAAGCCAGCACCGCACGGCTCGTCCGATCGATGATCGCCACCAGATATAGAAAGCCCTGGCCGATCGGCACATAGGTGATATCGGCCGCCCACACTTGATTTGGCCGGTCGATCACCATATGGCGCAAGAGATACGGGAAGATTTTGTGTCCCGGCGCCGGCTTTGTGGTTCTGGGCTTTGGTCCCAGCGCCGCGATGCCCATCTTGCGCATCAACCGCTGCACTCGCTTGCGATTGATGCGACAGCCTTCGCCATTGAGCATCGCCGTCATCCGCCGCGAGCCCAGGAACGGCCAGGCCGTGAACAGCTGGTCGATCCGTCGCATCAGCTCAAGGTCGTTGTCATTGGCCGGCCGCGGCGGCCGATATACGCTCGATCGCGCAACGCTCAGCAGTTGGCATTGCCGGCGGATCGATAGACTCTCATGATCGCGCTGAAGCAATCCTCGGCGATCCGGCGCGCTCATCTTCCGGACCTCCTGGCTAAGAAATCTCGCTCGACCGTCAATTGTCCGATCTTGGCGTGGAGCTTCTCGACCTCCAGTTCGTGGGCCGCCTCGCCATCCCGACCAGCGCCCGCGTCGAACGCCCGAGCCGCTTGATCCTGAAGCTG
>NZ_PTFE01000223.1:0-1892 GCF_002936975.1 Bradyrhizobium sp. AC87j1 | reverse complement strand
CCCCAACCGCAGCGCGCTTGAACGTCTTGAGCCACGATTGATCGATGCGAGCCTGAATGTCGTCCCACGGACATAATGTTAGGCCGAAAAGGCCGTCTCGCATTTGACACCCTCGCGGGAACGTGATCAATCGCTGACACATGCAAGCGAATTTTTCGTATAAAACAACCTCTAGTTAACGGGGCTCTCTCCCTGCATCGACCAATCAACGGAGATTACGGGCCG
Organism: Bradyrhizobium sp. AC87j1; assembly: GCF_002936975.1. Classification (NCBI taxonomy): domain Bacteria; kingdom Pseudomonadati; phylum Pseudomonadota; class Alphaproteobacteria; order Hyphomicrobiales; family Nitrobacteraceae; genus Bradyrhizobium; species Bradyrhizobium sp. AC87j1. The sequence goes on along the minus strand of NZ_PTFE01000223.1, from coordinate 1,667 downwards.
ACGGCAATGACAGGAGATTGCCGGCGCGTGTGTTGAACGTAAAGCATGAACAGCGTTGGCCTCTTTGGCGATCGGCTCGCCAGCCTCTTCCCGATGATCCAGCGCCCCCGCACGGGGCTCGTCCGATCGCTGCAGAAGGGCACTTTCGCAGCGGTGCGCATAGCGCATTTCGGCCTGGACAATGATCCGACGCTGCCCTCGCCGCCAGACGATGCATTCGCACTTTGTCTGCGATTGCGCCATCAGCGGGCCGAGACTTGGATTGATGGACACCATGCGCTGAAGGGGCCATTCAAGGACGAAACGAGCATCTACGATTTGCGATGCGAGACGGTCGTCCGCTTCCAGGACCCGTTCGATTTTATCTATCTCTATCTGCCGCACGGCACCTTAAGTAGTGTTGCAACCGAACTTGATGCCGCCCGCGTCCAGTTCGACATCGCCACCGGGACCAACATCTGCGACCCCATTGTGGTACATCTCGGCAAGTGCCTGCTGCCGGCGCTCGAGAGGCCGAATGAGGCCAACGAGCTGTTTGTCGGCTATATTGCGATGGCTCTCAACACCCATTTCCTTCGCAAATACACCAACATTCTGCCGGCCGATCGCTTGCGCCGCAGCGGGTTGACACCGCGGCAACTTCGGATCGCAAAAGACCTGATCCGCACCCATCTCGATGGTGAGCTTTCCCTCGCGCGCATCGCGAGCGAATGCGGCATTTCGGCACCGCATTTCGCCCGCGCGTTCAAGGTCAGCACGGGCACCCCGCCACATCGCTGGCTGCTGGATCAGCGCGTTGAAGAGAGTAAGCGGCTGCTCGGGCGCTATCGCTCACAGAGATCGCAATCAGGTGCGGCTTTTCTGATCAAAGTCACTTCACAAGAGTCTTTTCGGCGCGGATGGGGACTACGCCTGGACGCTGGCGGTTGGAACGAAAAACCTGACGCAGCCGAAAGCGCAATTGCTCAAGGTCGGCGAACGCTATTTTTTTCAGGTCCGCGAAATCGAGGGGACGCAGCATCGGAGCTGAATGAGAGCTCGCTCGGTCAACTTCAACGGCGATCGGTGCGAACCAGGCTAAATTTGGTTCTTGGAACAAGGCTCTCCGCGTAAAGCCCGAACCGGATGGCTAGGCACAAATCGACCGCTGGCCCATCGGCGAAGCTACGCCTCGTCTGACGAAGGCCCGCTCATTGCGATAGAGCGGACTAGATTTGCTCAACCGGAGTTCTTCGCATTTTGACCCAGAAACCGCCATCTAGCATCGGCTGATGCAATCAACGCTGGGTACGCGAGGGATCGGACCTATGCAGATATCCAGCGAACACATCACGCATCGCCGTACTTTCAATTTTCGGAAGGAGACGACCTACCTCACCTCGATGATACCCGGAGTGGGTAACCACATGAGCAAGCATCTCCTCACGGGACATCCGCCCCTGCGTCCCGTCTGTAAAGATGAAATCGACCAGTTCTTCGAGGTCAGAAGAACTCGCTCGCGAAATGTAATCAATGTACCACTGGTCCGTTAGTCGAATGCTGGGGGCGAGTTGAGCAAGAACGGGCGTGTCAGCGCTCCAATTCGCCGCGTATGAATGACGTTCGCCTTGAAGATTGGCGGCAAATATTCGGTCGACCATGTGGGCGTGATTCAGAACACGCAGTGC
>NZ_PTFE01000222.1:0-1907 GCF_002936975.1 Bradyrhizobium sp. AC87j1 | reverse complement strand
CCCACAACTTATCCGAACGTATTGAAGACGACAGTATACAAGGAAATGTCGGGAGAAGAGATCCCTGCGGCAGCTCAGGCGACTGATATCGCGCATCGTCTCCTCGCGCTCTATAGATTGATTTCGCGGCCTTTGCCTGCCGAGAGCGAGAAGCCTCCTCGCTAGCCATCACATCCGGCTCAAAGTGCTGCCGAAGAGGTTTGATATTCTGTAGTATGTGCTGACCTCTTCGGCCTTTTAAGTTCGCGGAGTCGTTCCTATGCCCATGCGGCACGTTATTAGTCAAAGTTCTAACGTCGTCGGCCACTCCCAGCCAACATCTTCAAAGGGATAGAGAGTACGATCTACCATTGTTCCCCTCCGCGCCATGAATGATAAGTAACGCGCAGGCCTGCAGCAGGACGCGCGGTACTTCAATCGATCAGCCTGACCTCGACGGCTCTGTACTTCGAGCGCTGTTTATTGAAGCGAACGTCGAAAGTCACGCGCGTGCCCGACACCAGATCAGCCCCTGCGCAGTTGCGAAGGTCCGATATGTGTACGAACAAATCCTTGCCGTTGCCGTCATCAGGCCGGATGAAGCCCCAACCCTTTTCAACGCTGTACGACACTGCCGTTCCAGTGCGCATCTTTGCTTCAGTGCCTTGCAGCTCAATATCGCCGCCTTTTGACGAGGAACTCGTGGACTGGCGGTCTGCTCTCCCGCTGGGGGACACACCTGATGTTCTGCTATTTGCATGTTTCGTTTGGTACCCCCGGCCGGTATGCCGGCGACAAGCGTGTGTGAATTTGATCACCACCACTTGAACATCCTGATTCGCCGCGCCCCACAGCAAACCGGCGGAGCGGACCCGACGCGAGCGGCGACGCGGGCGCCGAGCCCGCCCCTAGCATCACCGCATCTGGAGCATTCGGTGATGCTGCCCAGAACCGAGCAAGGGTCGTGCCGAATCGAGAATTGGACGTTCTGCAGGCGCTTCGCAGCGGGCTACACGGTCAAGTTGTCCGCCGTGGTATGAAAGCCGATATCGACGCGGTACTGTCCGTCCCTGCCCGGTCCAGCCGAACATCGGACCAATGCAGGACCACGCTCGCGTTGTCTGATCCCGGGACACCGATTTGTCCGGGCGGTTTGCGACAAAAGGCGGCCTCCGCCATTAAATGGCACACCTCGACAGTCAGCCGAGTATCACGTGCACTGAATGTGATCCCTCGATGGAAGTGCTCGCCCTTACGGGGGAGAAATGTGGCCGAACTCGACCGTAATTATCCGGGGCTACGGAAATGAATGAGGCCGCGAGACGATGAATCCCGCGGCCTCGCCACCGGAATATAGCGAAAATACAGTTTAAGTATCAAATTCCCCGCCGGTGTTCCTCCAGTAGAAGGCCGTGTTCCGAAAATTGGCAATCCGGGCATCTACGGAAAAAAGCGCCAAAGCGTGGACTTGCGGGCATGATTGTAGCGCTCAATCATTGGCGAGCCTGGCAAAGCGTCCATGCGGGCAGCGCAGTACCGGTTTTGATCACCATGCGCTCGCAGGAGCCTACCACGGAATCCACGCGACTCAGTGCAAGGAGGTGCGCCCATGCGACAATCTCATCAAGCTGGCAGTGCGCCGAACACTCCCCGGCGATACCAGCGAAGTTGAAGCGATCGGCAATGCAGAACCGGTTGGTAGACCGCCACTGAGGCCCAGCATTCGCTGCCTTGGCAAGCCCTTACCCCCCTGGAGACACCTCCTGACGCCGTGTCCATGCCAGTGATCCAGGGATAAAGCGCCAAATTAACAGTTACATCTTTCTTCCTCCGGCCAACACGACCGTCTACGAGCTAGCTCGTCGCCGTCCTCTGAGGCTCACCGCCTCATCGGAGCCAGCGTGGTCGCGCTGAACGCCGCCGAGGGG
>NZ_PTFE01000221.1:0-1918 GCF_002936975.1 Bradyrhizobium sp. AC87j1 | reverse complement strand
CATAACGGTCGCCGGCCTTCACGAAGCCGACCGGCGCTGTCACAACCAACTCGCCCCGGCGCGCCTTCTCGTAGCGGGCCGAGAGCGAGCGCTGGCGCAACAGATCCAGCTCGTACTCGTTGAGGCTACCCTTGAGCCCGAGCAGCAGGCGGTCGTTGCCGTGCCTTGGCGCATAGATGGTCTCTTGATCGACCAGAACGGTATCGACCACGCGGCACATCTCGATGAGTTGCTGCCAATCCCGGCTGTTGCGGGCGAAGCGCGAGACCTCGCGGGCGCAAACCGCACCAACCTTGCCGAAGCAGACCTCCGCCACCATTCGCTCGAATCCGGCGCGTTGTATGCCGCCGGCAGCTGAACGACCGAGATCATCATCGATCACTTCAATCTCTGACCACCCGAGTGCCGTCAGCCGGTCTCGCATGGCGTATTGCAGCGCGCTGCTCTCGCGATTGTACAACACCTGATGGGCCGAAGACTGACGCACGTAAAGAATCGCCTTGCGCTCCAGATGATGAGGCCTGACCTTGTCAGAGATCATGATCGACCTCCTTCGCGGGCGTCGCTGTCATCGCTGCATGGTCGAGGATCAACTGCATCATCAGGCTCGTGAGCGCTGCCCGCGCTTCTGCGGGCAGATCCAGCCATGTGGGCGCACCGATGGCGCCGTTCGACAGGCCACTCCCGAACAGATCCATCTGCTGCTGCGGCCGCGGTTGTCGATTGTGTCGGTATCCGCCCGCCGGCACTGCCGTCTGCCGTGACATGAGTCTCTCCCCGATTCTGGTCGTGAGAAGCTCTGGATGCGCCAGAAAGCAGGGCAGCTGATGGCGTTCGATCCTTCAACGCCAGATCGAGAAGCGTAGAGAGCGCCGAAAGTGCGTCCATGCTGACAAAGGGCTGAGCTGTCAAAGGCTCAGCGTCAGGGCATGCCGCCCGATCGAACATCCATGCCGGAACCTCCAACCATCGATCCGCTTGTGATCCATCAAGAGAGCAGCGTAAAGCGACATCATCAGCCTTCTCGACGCTTCCATGAACGCAAACTCGGCGACCAAACCAGGGATGATGTCGATAAAGAACCTCGCGAAGAGCGGTCCTGTGGGCGTTCTTGAGCCTTGTTGTACAACGATGCCCGACCCCACTCGCAGCTCGGATGGAAAACGCCCTCCGAGTTAGCCTTCACCTGTCACCCGCGCCGGGATCTGGCGCTGCGCTATGCCGAAGGCTCCGCGCCAGCTCCCGTCGCTCCCACCGCCCAACCGGGCAAATCCAACGACCGGAGCGAACTCAGGATTGGATAAAACTTGATGTGGTGGAACGGCGCGCTCCAACAGCATCAAAGTGCTAGAACGTGGTCGTTGTTCGAACGCCACAAAGGAGGGACCGTTCCGTGAAACAGCTTATCACCATCGGGCTCGATCTGGCCAAGCACGTTTTCCAGGTTCACGGGGCGGATGCCGAGGGCTCGCCCGTGTTCAACCGGAAGCTACGGCGCAGCGAAGTTCTGCGTTTCTTTGAGAAGCTGCCACCATGCCTGGTGGGAATGGAAGCATGCGGTAGCGCCCACTATTGGGCACGCGAGATCGCAGCTCTCGGTCATGAGGTCCGGCTCATTCCGCCGGCTTATGTCAAACCCTTCGTCAAGCGTGGTAAGACGGATGCGGCGGACGCGGAGGCCATCAGCGAAGCGGTGACCCGAAAGACCATGCGCTTCGTGCCGATTAAGACAGCTGAGCAACAGGCTGCCGCGATGGTGCTGAAGACCCGCGCTCTTCTAGTGCGGCAGCGAACGCAGGCGGTCAACGCGTTGCGCGCGCATCTGGCAGAATTGGGGATCATCGCCACCGCCGGCCTGGCAAAGGTTGAGGCGCTGGTCGCAATCATACGGGATGAGACAGATGCTCGCCTGCCCGCA
>NZ_PTFE01000021.1:62500-98046 GCF_002936975.1 Bradyrhizobium sp. AC87j1 | reverse complement strand
TACGAGATCCGTGACAATTCATGTCCTATTAACCCCTCGCGCCTAGGCTGCAGCCGGTAAGAGGGTTCGCGTAATGGACATGATGGCAATGGTCAGCACGATGCTGGCCGCTCAGCAAGGCGCGCTGCAGTCGAATATCTCGGCGACGCTGACCAAGCAGAACATGGATATGGAAAAATCCACCGTCCTGACGCTGATGGGTGCCGGGCAGCCTTCGCTGGCCAATGTCGGTGCCGGCGTCGGCGGCAATCTCAACGTCACCGCCTAAAAATCCCTAGAGCGCCGCGGCGGCCTTGCCCGTCGCCGCCCGGATCAGCTTGAGCGCGTCCTCGCTCGCCCATTCCGCTGGTCCCGCGATCGTAGCGATCTCGCAGCCTTGCGGATCGACCAGCACCGAGGTCGGCATGCCCAAGGCTCGGCCGATAGCCTTAAGATCCTGAAAAACCTTGGCTTTCTGATCGCTGAAATAGCTGAGTCTGGTCAGATTGGCCTCCTTCAGGAAGGTTTTCGGCTTCTCGGGGTCGCGGGTGTCGATATTGATCGCCACCACCTCGAAATTCGGGCCCGACAGCTTGCCCTGGAGCTCGTCCAGCGCCGGCATTTCCTTCCGGCACGGCACGCACCAGGTGGCCCAGAGGTTCACCAGCAGCGTCTTGCCGCGGAAATCGGACAGCTTTTTCGGCTTGCCGTCGGCGCCCTCGAAGGTGAGGTCAGGCAGCTTGAGAGGCGCGCTCGCCATGGTCAGCGCCGCCAGCTCGCCATGGGCCAGTGGAGCTATTTTTTGCGCCGTGGCCACGGCAGCCCGGCAGGCCGGATCGCCTGATGGGGCCCGGCTCAGGCCCAGTCCGTACAGCGCGGCGAAGCCGGCCACCCCTCCGACCGCCACGGTGGCGATGACGAGGGGGACCCGGCGCGTGGCGGAGGGCGTCTTGTCGAGCATATCGTTTGTCATCCGGTCGCAGATATGGCTATCAGGGGCCTCTTAATACGGCTGGCGGCGGCCAGCAAACGTGCGGCAAATCAAGGCGTGAGCAGGGGATCATGAGCAACAAGATGTGGGGCGGCCGGTTCTCGGAACGTCCCGACGAGATCATGGAAGAGATCAACGTCTCCATCGACGTCGATCGTCACCTCTTCGCCCAGGACATTGCCGCGTCCAAGGCCCACGCTGCGATGCTTGCCGCGAAGGGCATCATCACGGGCTCTGATGCGAAAAATATCGGCAAGGGTCTAGACACGATTTTGTCAGAGATCGGCAAGGGCGACTTCGAGTTCAAGCGCGCGCTCGAGGACATCCATATGAATGTCGAGAGCCGCTTGTCCGAGCTGATCGGCCCCGCCGCCGGCCGCCTGCACACCGCGCGCTCGCGCAACGACCAGGTCGCGACCGATTTCCGTCTCTATGTCCGTGATGTTCTCGACGAGACCGACGCCGCGCTCGCCGCGTTCCAGGCCGCGCTGGTCAATCGCGCGCTGGAGCATGCCGCCACCGTGATGCCCGGCTTCACCCATCTGCAGACCGCGCAGCCCGTGACCTTCGGCCATCATCTGCTCGCCTATGTCGAGATGGCCGCGCGCGATCGCGGCCGTTTCCAGGATGCGCGCAAGCGGCTGAATGAATCCCCGCTCGGCGCCGCCGCGCTGGCCGGCACCTCGTTCCCGATCGACCGTCACGCCACCGCGAAGGCGCTTCTCTTCGACCGCCCGATGGCGAACTCGCTCGACGCCGTCTCCGACCGCGACTTCGTGCTGGAGACGCTGTCGGCCGCCTCGATCTGCGCCGTGCACATGTCGCGCTTTGCCGAGGAGATCGTGATCTGGACCTCGCCGCTGGTCGGCATGATCCGGCTCAGCGACAAGTTCACCACCGGCTCCTCCATCATGCCGCAGAAGCGCAATCCGGATGCCGCCGAGCTGGTGCGTGCCAAGACCGGGCGCGTCATCGGTGCGCTCAACGGTCTGTTGATCGTGATGAAGGGCCTGCCGCTCGCCTATCAAAAGGACATGCAGGAGGACAAGCAGGGCGCCATGGAGGGTTTTGCCGCGCTGTCGCTGGCGATCCGCGCCATGACCGGCATGGTCCGCGACCTCGTGCCTGATGAAGCCAAGATGAAGCTTGCTGCAGGCGAGGGCTATTCCACTGCGACCGACCTTGCCGACTGGCTGGTGCGGACGCTGAAAATGCCGTTCCGCGACGCCCATCACGTCACCGGGCGCATCGTCGCCAAGGCCGCCGAGGGCGGCGTCGCGCTGCACGAGCTGCCGCTCAAGGAGATGCAGGCGATCGAGCCAAAAATCACCAAGGACGTGCTCGGCGTGCTCTCGGTCGAATCGTCGGTGAAGAGCCGCACCAGCTTCGGCGGCACCGCGCCGAAGAACGTAGCGTCGCAGGCCAAGGCCTGGGCGAAGCGGCTGGAAAAAGAGCGAAAATTGGGCTGAGGGGCAAAATTTCGCTTATGTTTCATGGTCATCCGGCTCTCGCCAGAGCGCGCCAATCTCTGTATGGTGCGCCCCGCGTAGTGGGGATTTCGTCGTGACGTCAAAGTTTCGCCCGGCCGGCTCGGGGTGGGCCATCATTGTCTTGAGCCTGACGGCGCTTGCGCTTGCCGGCTGCGGCCGCAAGGGTCCGCTGGATCTGCCGCCGACCGCCAACGCGCCCACGGCCAACGGTGCTGCGCCAACCGACACCGAGACTGAGGCCCAGAGGACGCCGAGCGTGTTCAATCCTACCTACGGTGCGGATGCCGCGCCCGCCGCGGCCAAGGGCAGGAAGAAACCGTTCATTCTCGATCCGCTCCTGGACGAACCTCCCGGCAAGAAATAAGCCGGGACAACCGAGCCTGCGTCATGAACCATTTCGACTATCGCAACGGCGTGCTGCACGCCGAGGCGGTGAACCTGTCCGAGCTGGCCGCGACCGTCGGCACGCCGTTCTATTGCTATTCGACCGCGACGCTCGAGCGGCACTATCGCGTCTTCACCGAGGCCTTCGCCGGCGAGAAGGTGCTGGTCTGCTACGCCATGAAGGCGAACTCCAACCAGTCGGTGCTGCGCACGCTGGCCAAGCTGGGCGCCGGCGCCGACGTGGTCTCGGGCGGCGAGTTGAAGCGCGCGCTGGCCGCCGGCATTCCGCCGAACAAGATCCTGTTCTCCGGTGTCGGCAAGACTGAACAAGAGCTGCGCGCCGCGCTCGCCGCCGACATCCTCTGCCTCAACGTCGAATCCGAGCCCGAGCTCGAGCTGCTGTCGCGGCTTGCGACCGAGACGGGCAAGACCGCGCGCATCTCGCTCCGCGTCAATCCCGATGTCGACGCCGGCACCCACGCCAAGATTTCCACCGGCAAGTCCGAGAACAAGTTCGGCATCCCGATCGTGCATGCGCGAGAGGTCTATGCCCGCGCCGCGAAACTCCCGGGCATCGAGGTAACAGGCACCGACGTGCACATCGGCAGCCAGATCACCGACCTCTCCGGCATGGAGACCGCCTTCCGCATCCTCTCCGAGTTCGTGCAGACGCTGCGCGCCGACGGCCACAACATCTCCCATGTCGATTTCGGCGGCGGCCTCGGCATTCCCTATTACATGGACCGCGAGGCGCCGCCGGCGCCGGCGGCCTATGCCGCCATGGTCAAGCGCGTCAGCCACAATCTCGGCTGTACGCTGATGTTCGAGCCGGGCCGCATGATCGTCGGCAATGCCGGCATCCTCGTCGCCAAGGTGATCTATGTGAAGCACGGCGACGGCAAGAATTTCGTCATCATCGACGCCGCCATGAACGACCTGATCCGCCCGACGCTGTACGAGGCACATCACGACATCCTCCCGGTGACGCAGCCCGCCAAGGGCGCCGCCACCATCATGGCCGATGTCGTCGGCCCGGTCTGCGAGACGGGCGACTATCTCGCGCTCGACCGCACGCTGCCGACGCCCGCGCCCGGCGATCTCATCGCCATCATGACCGCGGGCGCCTATGGCGCGGTGCAGGCCGGCACCTACAACACGCGGCCGCTGGTGCCCGAGGTGCTGGTGAAGGACGATCAGTACGCCGTGGTCCGTCCGCGCGTGGAGGTCGAGCAGCTGATCGCGATGGACACGCCGGCGCCGTGGCTGTGAGACGGTAAGGGGCGGCACAAGCGCGCTTCACACGTGTCGTCCCCGCGTACGCGGGGACCCATAACCACAGGAAGTGGTTATGACACGAAGCTGGTTACTCCGAGTCTTCGCCAAACTTCTCCCTGGGGTTATGGGTCCCGGGTTCGCGCTGCGCGCGCCCCGGACGACGAACGGAGTGCGGGATCGCTACTTCCCCGCCAATCGGCCCTTGGCTTCGCCGACCACCACCCCCGCCTTCTTCTCGATCGGCTTAATCGCCGCGGTGAAATCGGACTCGGCGCCTTCTGCGCTGATCACGGTCTCCCACAACCGCCCGACTGCGTCCGCGACCTCCATCGACAGGCCGAGCTGCTTCATCTCCTCCAGCGCAAGCCGCACGTCCTTCACCATCAGTCCCGTGGCGAAGCCGAAATCGAAGCTGCGCGGCAGCACCGAGCGTGGAAACTTGTCGCGGCTCGCGGTGTTCATGCCGGATCCGGCATTGATGACGTCGATCATGACGGCGGGATCAAGCCCGGCTTTCACGCCCATCACGACCGCTTCCGACGTCGCCACGATCGCGGTGGCCGACAGGAAATTGTTGGCGAGCTTCATGGTCTGCGCCGCGCCGGGCTTCTCGCCGATGAAGAACACTTTTCCGATCACGTCGAGCGCGGGCTTGAGCAGCTCGAATTCCGCTCTCGGTCCGGAGACCATTACCGCCAGCGTGCCCTTCTCGGCGCCGCCGACGCCGCCGGAGACGGGGCAGTCGATCTGCACGATGTTGCGCTTGGCGAGCAGGTCGTGAATCTTCACGGCCATCGCCGAGCCGACGGTGGAGAGGTCGATGAAGCGCTTTGCGCGGCTGCCCTCGATGACGCCGTTCGCTCCCGTTGCGACTTCGAGCGAGGCTTGCAGCGAGGGCAGGCTTGCCATCACGGTCTCGACCTGATCGGCGACGTCCTTCGGCGATGTCGCTGGCTTAGCGCCGAGTGCTACGAGCTTGTCCGTGATCTCCTTGCGCGTGTCGAACACGACGAGCTTGTGTCCCGCCTCGATCAGCCGCCGCGCCATCGGGAAACCCATGTTTCCGAGCCCGATGAATCCGATGTCCATGGTGTTTCCTTGTGGTTGTTATTCGTTGGTGGTTGAACGTGAAGCGGCGATCATTCTCCGCTCGTCGTCCCGGGGCATCGCGAAGCGATGAGCCCGGGAGCCATAATCCCAGGGCGGAGTCGTTGCGCGGAAGCGGTCACTCCGAGTCCCGCTAACCACAGCTGCCTGTGGTTATGGGTCCCGGGTTCGCGCTACGCGCGCCCCGGGACGACAGCGGAGATTTTGACGACATCTCACGCCTTGCCGTCGATCTCCGCAAACACCTCGCGCGCGATGCGGAAGCTGTCGACTGCGGCGGGCATGCCGCCATAGATCGCGACCTGCATCAGGATCTCGCGGATCTCCTCGCGGCTGACGCCATTGGTGAGCGCGCCCTTCAGATGCGCGCGAAATTCGTGCTGGCGGTTGAGGATCGCGATCATGGCGATGTTGAGCATGCTGCGGGTCTTGCGCGGCAGCTCCTCGCGGCCCCACACCGTGCCCCAGCAATATTCGTTCAGCATCTCCTGGAACGGGCGGTTGAAATCGTCGACGTTCTTCAGGGCGTTGTTGACATAGGCCTCGCCCAGCACCGCTTTGCGGACTTCCAGGCCCTTGTCGTGCATCTTCTTGTCCATGGCGTTTCCTCTCATCTCCCTCGGGGCGGCGCGGAAATTACGGGGTTGCCGCGGGCCAGTCACGTCCTCGTGTTATGCGGGAAAAGGGGTGTCTCCCGTACCGGAACGGATGCCTCAGTGCTGCCGTTGTGATAGGCTTCTCTACCGGGCAACCTGGAGAGTTGATTGAACGGCGTCACCCCCGACCCGTCAGACCCGATCCGCAACAGCGATGCTCTGTCGCGGCTGAAGCTGGCGCAGGCCCTCGATCGGGCCATTTATGCCATCGCGTGGGAGCGTGCCTGGCCGAATTTGGCGCGGCTTCTGACCGTCGTCGGCCTGTTCCTGGTGGTGTCCTGGGCCGGCCTCTGGCTGGCGCTGCCGTTCGTTGCCCGTGCCATCGGTCTCGTCGTTTTCGCCGGCATCGCGATTGCCGTCCTGTTTCCCTTGATTCGCTTCCGCTGGCCGAGCCGCGAGGAGGCGCTCAGCCGGCTCGATCGTGGCTCCGGCATCCGTCACCGCCCGGCCACGACGCTGACGGACACGCTGTCCTCGCAGGACCCGGTCGCACAGGCGCTGTGGCAGGCGCAGCGCGAGCGTACGCTGGCCTCGCTCAAGCGCATCCGCGCCGGTCTGCCGCATCCGCGGCTCGCGCTGCATGATCCCTGGGCGCTGCGCGCGCTGGTCATGGTGATGCTGGTCGCGACCTTCTTCGCCGCCGGCGACGAGCGCGCGATGCGGCTCGGAGCCGCCTTCGACTGGAACGGCGTGCTGGCGCCGGCGAATGTTCGCGTCGATGCCTGGGTCACTCCGCCGCTCTACACCGGCAAGCCGCCGGTCATCCTGTCGGCCGCCAACAAGGAGGCCGCGGCGCTGCCCGCCGCCGGCCCGCTCGCCGTTCCCGCCGGCTCGACCCTGATCGTGCGCTCCTCCGGCGGCAGTCTGGATGTCGTTGTCTCCGGCGGTCTCAAGGAGGTCGCTCCCGCGGAGGCCGCGCCCAAGGGCACCAACGAGAAGCATTTCACCATCACCGCAGATGGCACCGCGCATGTCCGCGCGCCCTCCGGCCAGCCGCAATGGGCGTTTGCGGCAACGCCGGACCGTGCACCGACGATCGCGCTCGCCAAGGATCCCGAGCGTCAGGCGCGCGGCGGGCTCCAGCTCTCCTACAAGATCGAGGACGATTACGGCGTGACCGGCGCGGATGCGCACATTGCCCTGCGCCCCGCCGACGCCAAGGATGGTAGCAAGGATGGCAGCAAGGATTCCGACGGCAAGGCCGCGGCGCGTCCGCTGTTCCAGCCACCGCAATTCCCGCTCGTGCTGCCGAACGCGCGCACCCGCAACGGCGTCGGCCAGACCGTGAAGGATCTCAGCGAGGACCCCTATGCCGGCGCCGACGTCACGCTGACGCTCACCGCCAAGGACGAGGCCGGCAACGAGGCCAGGAGCGAACCCTTCAACATGCGCCTGCCCGAGCGCCTGTTCACCAACTCGCTCGCGCGCGCGCTGATCGAGCAGCGCCGCATCCTCGCGCTCGACGCCAACAGGAATTCCGACGTCTACACCGCGCTCGACGCGCTGATGATCGCACCCGAATTGTTTACGCCGGATGCCGGCTGTTATCTCGGCCTCCGGAGTCTGGCGAGCCAGCTCGAGGCCGCCCGCACCGACGATGCGCTGCGCAACGTGGTGGCGAGCATGTGGGCCTTCGCGACGACCATCGAGGATGACGGCGTCGCCGGCAGCGTCAACGCCGCGCTGCGCTCGGCGCAGGATGCGCTCAAGGCGGCGCTGGAACGCGGCGCCAGCGAGGACGAGCTCAGGGTCCTGACGCAGAAGCTTCGTGAGGCCATGGCCGGCAAGGTGCGCGATCTCGCCCGCCGCGCCGAGCAGAATCCGCTCGGCGCCCGGCAGCCGTTCCCCGCGGAGGTCCAGCTCATCCTCGACAAGGCAGTCGAGCTGCGACAAAAGACCCAGCATGCGACGCCCGAGCAGCTCGCAGAGCTGGCGCAGCAGCAGGACGTCTTGCGCGAGCAGCTTCAGGCCTATCGCAAATCGGCGAACAACCGTGCCAACAAGGCGGGGGACGACAGGACCAACCAGTTTACGCGGGACCGGAAATGCGGAAGCTAGCACCCGTGCCAGTCTTGAAGGCGATGTCGATCGCCTGCCTCGCCATGCTGTTGGGCGGCGTCTCGCCGGCCGCGGCTCAGCTGGATCAGGATCCCGATGCGCTGCTCGACAGCGCGGAAAAGGCGATGCAGGAATCCGGCGACAGCCTCAGGCAGAAGGAATCCGGGAAGAGCCTGAGCAACCAGTCCGACGCCATTCAGAAGCTCGAGGAGTACAAGCGCGCCACGGAAAGAAGCCAGTCTTCCAATCGCGATCGTTCCGTCATCACGCAGCGCGATCTGGATGACCTGCTGCGGCAGATCGAGAAGGCGGCGCGCGAGGGCAATAAAGAGGCGGCCCAGCGCATGCTCGAGCAGCTCGCGCAGATCATGGAAAATCTCCAGATGGCGCAGCCCGGGCAATCCGGTGAGAGCGAGATGGAGCAGGCGCTCAACGAGCTCAGCGACATGATCCGCAAGCAGCAGCAATTGCGCGACAAGACTTTCAAGCAGGGCCAGGATTCCCGGCGGGACCGTTCGCGTGGCAAGCAGCAGGGCGACCAGTCGATGTCGGACCTGCAGCAGGATCAGCAGTCGCTGCGCGACCGCCTGAAGAAGCTGCAGGACGAGCTCGCCAAGCGCGGCCTCGCGCAGAAGGGACAGAAAGGCCAGAAGGGTCAGCAGGGTCAGAAAGGCCAGCAGGGCGATCCGGGCCAGAGCGGCGATCAGGACGGCGACCAGGGCGATGATGACGGCAGCCTCGATGCCGCCGACGGTGCCATGGGCGATGCCGGCTCGAAGCTGGGCGAAGGCAATGCCGACGGCGCCGTGGACTCGCAGGGCAAGGCCCTCGACGCGATGCGCAAGGGCGCGCAGAAGATGGCCGAGGCGATGCAGCAGGGCGATGGCGACGGGCAGGGCGATGGTCCCGGCAATCGGGCCGGCCGTCAGCAGAGCGGCGGCAATCAGACCGATCCGCTCGGGCGCCCGCTTCACGGCCGCGATCTCAGCGACGACTACACCGTCAAGATCCCGGGCGAGATCGACGCCCAGCGCGTCCGCCGCATCCTCGAAGAGCTCCGCCGCCGCCTCGGCGACAGCTCGCGTCCGCAGATCGAGCTCGATTACATCGAGCGGCTGCTGAAGGATTTTTGACACCACTCAGTGTCATCGCCCGGCGAAGACCGGGCGATCCAGTATTCCAGAGGCCTGCGTTGGAGGTCACGCTCTCACCGCATCCGCCGCGGTATACTGGATGCCCGGTCAAGCCTGGGCTTGACAGCGGAGTGTAGGACGGCAGCTTCGCGTCACCCCTTCTTCGCCGCCAACGCATCCGCCACGGCGGTGCGGATGTCGGCGACCGAGAACGGTTTTGTCACGACGTCGTGCACCAGCGCATTGAGGTTCGAGGCGCGCTCGCGCTGGTCGGCAAAGCCGGTCATCAGCAAGATGGTCAAATCGGGAAAATCGCGCGCGGCGGAGAGCGCCAGCGCGATGCCGTCCATCACGGGCATCTGGATGTCGGTGAGCAGCAGGTCGAAGGCGCCGTCCTCGCGGGTCAGGATCTCCAGCGCCTCGGCGCCGTCCTGCGCGGTGACCGTTTCGTGCCCGTCCATGGCGATGGCGCGCGCCACCAGCGTGCGCATCGAATCTTCGTCATCGGCGATCAGGATCTTCGGCATGGGACCAACTTTCGGACCAACCTCTCGAGCGGTACCGGGCGGCGCGATTATACGCTGCCGCCGGCAATGTCGCGCCGGTTGAAGAAGCGAACGTCGATATTGCGGCCTTCGGGCGGCGGCGAGGCCAGGCGGGAGCGGAAGAAGGCGCGCTCGCCGGGCCGCAGCACGGTCTGCTCCAGCACCGTATTCCACGCGTAGATCTCCGCGCCTTGCCCGTCGCGCACGGCAAAGCGCAGCCGCGGAATGTCGAGCGGCTTCTTTCCCTCGCCGACGATCACACCCTCGATCACCAGCACCTGCTTACCGTCTACGGTCTCGCTGGACAGCTTCACGTCCTTGAAGGCGAGGCCCCGCAGGTTCACCTCGAGCCCGACCATCTTGTAGAAAGCGGCGGTCTGCGGCAGCAGCCGTACCATGTCGCCGCGCCAGATCACCAGCGCCAGCACCAGCGCGCCCATGGCAGCGCAGGCGGTCGGCAGGCCGAAATGAGATTTTTTGGGCGACGCGGTGGCGACCGGACGGCTCACCCGCGCGCCGCGGCGAGGGAACAGACCGCGGAACCAGGACTGGTGCTGCGCGCCGACGACCTCTTCCTCAGCTTCCCGGGCCGCCGCGGACCACTCGTCCTCGGTTTCCTTGGAAGCCTCTTCGTCGGGCCAGTCGCTGGCGATCGAGGGGCTGTCGACGACAGGCGCGTCCGTGGCGCCGTCGTCCTTGGCATAAGAGTTCCACTGCTCGGCGAGGTCGGTCTGGTCGTCGGCCTGGCTGGCCGCGGCCATGGCCGGGACGGATGCCTCCTCGATGGCATCCTCGGCATGGGCGATCCAGGTCTCCTTGCAGCGGGAACAGCGGACCGCCCGTCCGTTCGCCCCAAGGCTCGCGAGCTTGATGGCGTAGGATGTCATACAATGGGGGCAGACGATATGCATGGACGAGCCTTGACGATGACCGCGTCGGGGAGAGCCGCGCGGCAAGGATGCTACGATGTATGCTACAGCGCGACCGTTAACGAACCGGAAACCATAACGGCGGCAAAACCCGTTGGTCGCGTATGGCGGAGCGCAGCAGTGCGACCCGCGCCCCCTCTCGAACGGAGCTGAGCTTGGTTCGGTTCGAAAATGTCGGATTGCGTTACGGTCTGGGGCCGGAGATCCTGCGCGACCTCAGCTTCCAGATCCCGGCGCATTCGTTCCAGTTCCTCACCGGCCCCTCGGGTGCCGGCAAGACCTCGCTGCTGCGCCTGTTGTTCCTGTCGCACCGGCCGACGCGGGGACTCGTCAATCTGTTCGGCCACGACATCTCGCGTCTCGGCAAGGACGAGATCGCCGATTTGCGCAAGCGCATCGGCATCGTGCTCCAGGATTTCCGCCTGCTCGATCACATGACGACCTATGAGAACGTGGCGCTGCCGTTCCGCGTCATGGGCCGCAGCGAGTCGAGCTACCGCAAGGAGGTGATCGACCTGCTGCGCTGGGTTGGGCTCGGCGACCGCATGGACGCGCTGCCGCCGATCCTGTCGGGCGGAGAGAAGCAGCGCGCGGCGATCGCGCGCGCCGTGATCTCGCGGCCGCAACTGCTGCTCGCGGACGAGCCGACCGGCAGCGTCGACCCGACGCTCGGACGCCGCCTGCTGCGGCTTTTCATCGAGCTCAACAAATCAGGCACCGCCGTCATCATCGCCACCCACGACATCGGCCTGATGGACCAGTACGAGGCCCGGCGGCTGGTGCTGCATCAGGGACGGTTGCACGTCTATGAGTAGGACCGACGAGCGCGGCGTGTTGGTCGACCTCGGACAGGAGCGTCCGCAGCTTCCGGCCAACGCGCGCAACATGTCGCCGATCGTGCCGCGGGCCTCGATCCAGGGCCGCGCGCTGGTCGCCGTCGTCGCCATCATGACCTTCCTCGCATCGATGACCACGGGCACGGTGCTATTGGTGAGCGCCTCCGCCGCGGAATGGCAGTCGGACGTCGCCAGCGAAATCACCATCCAGGTTCGCCCGCAGGCCGGCCGCGATCTCGAACGCGACACCGCGGCGGTGACGGAGGCGATGCGCGCGCAAGCCGGCGTCGTCGAGGTCAAGCCGTTCACCCGGGAGGAGAGCGGCAAGCTGCTCGAGCCCTGGCTCGGCACCGGGCTGTCGATGGACGACCTGCCGGTGCCGCGCATGATCATCGCGCGTGTGCAACCCGGCACGCTGCTCGATCTCGGCGTCTTGCGCGCGCGCGTGACCCAGGTCGCGCCAAGTGCCAGCGTCGATGATCACCGCGCCTGGATCGAGCGGATGCGCTCGATGACCAACGCCACCGTGCTCGCCGGCCTCGGCATCCTCGCGCTGGTCATCATCGCCACCATCATCTCGGTCTCGTTCGCGACCCGTGGCGCCATGGCGGCGAACCGTCCGATCGTCGAGGTGCTGCATTTCGTCGGCGCCGGCGACCGCTACATCGCCAATCACTTCCTGCGTCATTTCCTGAGGCTCGGCCTCGAGGGCGGCGTGATCGGCGGCGGCGCCGCCATGCTGGTGTTCGGCTTCTCCGAGTCGATCGCCGGCTGGTTTTCCGGTACCCCCGTCGGCGACCAGTTCGCCGCGCTGCTCGGCACCTTCTCGCTGCGGCCGTCCGGCTACATCGTGCTCGCGGCCCAGGCCGTGCTGATCGGCGCCATCACCGCGGTGGCCTCACGCCAGACCCTGTTTGCGACGTTGAACGATGTGGATTGAGGTCTTTTTCCTTCTCCCCTTGTGGGAGAAGGTGGCGCGAAGCGCCGGATGAGCGGTATCTCTCAGCGCACTCGAATCGCGAGAGGTGAGCTCGCGGAGAGATACCCCTCAAGGGGAGAGGGTGACGAGCTCGCAGCCCGAGTGTTCTTCACATCCCAGGACTCCACTTCGCCTCAAAACCTTTTAAAATCAGCCAGGGAAGGGATCACCGACATCATATGACCTCGCCGACCGACGATCGATCGCCGAACCTGCCGCGCGGCTGGCTGCGCGCGGCCGTGGTGTCGACGATTGCGCTCGCCTTCGTCGGCGCGGCGGCGGGCTTCATCGCGTTCCTGTCGCAATTGCGCGGCGCCGAGATCGCCCCAAGCCGCAAGGCAGACGGCATCGTGGTCCTGACCGGCGGCTCCTCGCGGGTGTCGGACGCGATGGAGCTGCTCGCCGCCGGCTATGGCAGGCGGCTCCTGATCTCCGGCGTGCACCCGACGTCGACGGCGAACGACATCTCCCGGACCTTGCCGGAGAACCAGTCCTTCATGACCTGTTGCGTCGATCTCGACCGTACCGCGCTTTCGACCCGCGGCAATGCGGCAGAGGCGCGGCGCTGGGCCGAGGGGCGCCGATTCAAGTCGCTGATCGTGGTCACCTCGAATTATCACATGCCGCGTGCCCTGGTGGAATTCTCGCATGCGATGCCGCAGACGACGCTGATCCCGTTCGCGGTGGTCGGCGACAAATGGCGCGAGGAGCCGTGGTGGACATCGGCGTCCACCTTGCGGCTGCTGCTGTCGGAATATGTCAAGTACGTCGCGGCAGAGCTCAGGGTGCGGCTGGAGGATTTCGGGATTGACCTTTCGCCCGAGATGTCGGAGCAGCCTGCAGGTCATCAGCCAAAGCGGCCCGCCACCGCCCAAGCCAATTGACAGGCAAATTAATCGGATCGTCGATGTTCCTGATTTTCCTGCGCTCGCTCGTGTTCAACGTGCTGTTCTACGCCGTGCTGGTCTGCCTCGCGATCGTGGCGCTGCCGACCTTCGCATTGCCGCCGCGCGCCATGCTGACGGTCGCGCAATGGTGGGCCAAGGCGACGCTGGTCCTGATGCGCGTGGTCTGCAACATCAAGGTCGAATTCCGCGGTGTCGAGAACATCCCGCAGGGGCCGCTGGTGATCGTGGCGAAGCATCAGTCGTTCTGGGAGACGTTCGTTCTGCCCGGTTTCTTCAATCGTCCGATCTTCATCCTCAAGCGTCAGCTCATGCAGATCCCTGTGTTCGGCCAGTTTCTGGTCAAGACCGGGATGATCGCGATCGACCGCAAGGCCGGCGTGAAGGCGCTCTTGGACATGACGCGGCGGGCGCGCGAGGCGGTGCGCTCGGGCAGGCAGCTCGTCATCTTTCCGGAAGGCACGCGCCGCGCGCCGGGCGCGCCGCCCGACTACAAGACCGGCTTTGCGCAGATCTATTCGTCCTGCGGCGTGCCGTGTCTGCCGATCGCGCTCAACTCCGGCCTGTTCTGGCCGCGCCGCACCTTCATGCGCTATCCCGGCACGCTCGTGGTGGAATTCCTCGATCCGTTGCCATCAGGCCTGCCGAAAGACGAGTTTCTCTCCCGTGTGCAAACGGCCATCGAAGAGGCAACCAGCCGCCTCGTCGAAGCCGGCCGCAAGGAGCAGGAGCAATTGATCGGCGCCTCGCCGAGTTACGCGCCGTCGGAGAACTAGCGGCTCTCTCGATCGTCGGGAGCCGGCGCGTGCAGGGAATGCGCCTCCCCATGCAGCATGGTCGCAAGCTGATGCAGCTGGGTGTCGCGAAAGCCTTCGGCTTCGATCGCCTTCACCGTCGCGGTGACATAGTCGCGATTGGCGCCGGACTGTCCGTGGCCCTGGATGACATGGCGATGCTGCTCGGCGAGCGAGAGGCGGCCGGCATATTGCACATGGCCGCGGTCGACGACATAGGCGAGCGCGGAGACGCGCTGGCGCGCATCGTTCTCCAGCCACACCGAGCGCATCACCTCGCGATAGACCGAGGTAACCTGCTCGCGCGCCCGTAAATAGGCGACGACCTCAGTACGGTTCTTTTCAGCGACACGGAAGGCGATGCCGCGGCAGGCGCCGCCGCGGTCGAGCCCGAGCACCAGGCCCGGCTTCTCCGGCGTGCCGCGATGGACGAAGGAATAGACGCAGAGCGCCCGGTGCTCGCCGATCAGCCGCGCCGGGACGCGCTCCTCGAAATCGAAGCCCGGTCGCCACATCAGCGAGCCGTAGCCGAACACCCAGAGGTCGCCTGTGGCTGTCGTGACGGAGGGGAGGGTGATTTCGGACATTTCGGGCACGGCTACCAGAACCGCGCCCCCAAAAGAAGCGAATTCTCCGCCTTTCGTCGGGGGCTGGCCTCGCTTACATTTGCCAAAATCTGGGGCCAAAGGGTCCCGCATGTCCAATATGACCGTTGCCGCAGGCCGCCGCTCCCGTTGGGGCCTTTTCATTGCCCCCCTCCTCGTCCTGATCCTCGCCGTCGCCTGGAGCTGCTTCTGGTTCTACGCGGCCTCGCAGGCCGAAGTGGCCGCAGACGCCTGGCGGGCGCAGGAGGCCAAATCCGGCCGCATCTATGATTGCGCCAAGCGCTCGATCGCCGGCTTCCCGTTCCGCTTCGAGGTCCAGTGCTCCGGCGCCAGTGTCGCCCTGGTCTCGCAGAATGCGAGCAAGACGCCGTTCACGGCCAAGCTCGACAACATCCTGGTCGCTGCCCAGGTGTACGATCCCAAGCTCGTCATCGCGGAATTCTCCGCGCCGGCGACACTGACCGACGGCGTCACGCAAAACACCTTCGTGGTGAACTGGAGCAAGGGCCGCAGCAGCGTGGTCGGCCTGCCCTCGGTGCCGGACCGCGCCTCCATCGTGTTCGACGATCCCAACATCAATCGTCTCGACGGCAGCATGCAGGTGCCGCTCGCGCGCGCCAAGCAGGTCGAGCTGCACGGGCGCCTCGCGGACGGCTCGCCGGCCGATCATCCCGTGATCGAGACCGTGCTCCATGTCGCGCAGGGCAGCATCCAGGGCGTTCACCCCCTGCTCGCCGAGCCGTTCGAGGCGGACACGCGCGCCAAGATCACGGGCCTGTCCGACCTGACGCCAAAGCCCTGGCCGCAGCGCTTCCGCGAGATCCAGGCCGCCGGCGGTCATATCGAGATCGTGCAGTCGCGGATCCAGCAGGGCGAGATGATCGCGGTTGCGGCCGGCACGCTCGGCCTCTCCGCCAGCGGCCGGCTCGACGGCGAATTGCAGATGACGGTGACGGGCCTCGAGCGCGTGATCCCGGCGCTCGGCATCGAGAAGATGCTGGAGGAGGGCGTGCCGCAGGCCACTCTCGATCGCGTCGCGCCCGGCATGAAGTCGCAGGACCTCAACAATCTGTTCGGCGCGCTCGATCGCGCCGTTCCCGGCCTCGGCAAGGTGATCAAGCAGAACGCCAATGCCGGCGTTGCCGCCGGCATCAACTCGATCGGCACCGAGAGCACGCTGGAAGGCAAGAAGGCGCGCAGCTTCCCGCTGAAATTCGTCGACGGCGCCGTGCTGCTCGGCCCGGTCAAGGTCGGCCAGATTCCGCCGCTGTATTAGGTGGCGTAGCTGCCGTAGCCCGGATGGAGCGAAGCGCAATCCGGGACGGTGCCAGCCGCGATCAAGAATCCCGGATTACGCTTGCGCTCCATCCGGGCTACGAACTCACGGCTTCTTCAGCGCACCATGCTGCCGGCCGAAATCCGCGGCCGCCGAATCCTGGCCGATCTCGACGATGCCGCGGCGGATGGCGCGGGTGCGCGTGAAATGGTCGAACAGCGCTTCGCCGTCGCCGCGCCGGATCGCGCGGGTGAGTTTTGCGAGATCCTCGGTGAAGGTGCCGAGCATCTCCAGCACGGCTTCCTTGTTGGCGAGGAAGACGTCGCGCCACATCGTCGGATCGGACGCCGCGATGCGGGTGAAATCGCGGAAACCGCCGGCGGAGAACTTGATCACCTCGGACTCCGTGACCTGCGCCAGCTCGTCGGCCGTGCCGACGATGGTGTAGGCGATCAGATGCGGCAGATGGCTGGTGATCGCGAGCACGAGATCGTGATGATCCGGCGTCATCACCTCGACCTTGGCGCCCATCGCCGCCCAGAAGGCGCGCAGGCGATCGGTGGCGGCCGCATCGACACCTTCCGGCGGGGTGAGAATGCACCAGCGATTGATGAAGAGCTCGGCGAAACCTGAATCCGGCCCCGAATGCTCGGTGCCCGCCACGGGGTGCGCCGGCACGAAATGAATGGTCTTCGGCAGATGCGGCGCCATGTCCCTGACGATGGCGCCCTTGACCGAGCCGACGTCGGAGATGATTGCGCCGGGCTTCAGATGCGCGGCGATCTCCTGCGCGACCTCGCCGCAGGCGCCGACGGGAATGCAGAGGATGATGAGATCGGCATCCTTCACCGCTTCCGCATTGGTCGCCACGACCTGGTCGACGATACCGAGCTCCATCACCCGCGCGCGGGTCTTCTCCGAGCGCGCGGTGGTGACGATCTCGCCCGCAAGGCCCTGGAGCTTCGCAGCGCGCGCGATCGAGCCGCCGATCAGGCCGAAGCCGATCAGCGCGACGCGCTGGAAGTGCGGTGCGCTGCTCATTTGCCGGCCATGAAGTCGCGCAAGCCGTCGACCACGAGGCGGTTGGCCTCCTCGGTGCCGATGGTCATGCGCAGCGAATGCGGCAGGCCGTAATTCTTTAAGCCGCGCAGCACGAGGCCCCGCTTGGTCAGGAAGGCGTCGGCATCGTCAGCGGTCTTGCCCTTGTCGGTCGGGAAGTGGATCAGCACGAAATTGGCGACGCTCGGCGTCACCTTCAGTCCGAGCCTGCCGATCTCCTCGGTCAGCCAGTTGCGCCAGGTCTCGGTGAACTGCTTCGAGATCGCCTGGTGCGCGGTGTCCTCGATCGCGGCGACCGCGGCATACATTGCCGGCGTCGACACGTTGAACGGGCCGCGGATGCGGTTGACCGCGTCGATGATGTGCTCGGGGCCGAACATCCAGCCGATGCGCAGCGCGGCGAGGCCGTGGATCTTGGAGAAGGTGTGCGTCACCACCGTATTCTCGGTGGTGGCGACCAGCTCGATCCCCATCTCGTAGTCGTTGCGCGAGACGTAGTCGCAATAGGCGGCATCGAGCACCAGCAGCACGTGCGAGGGCAGGCCGGCGCGCAGGCGCTTGACCTCGTCGAACGGCACATAGGTGCCGGTCGGATTGTTGGGATTGGCGAGCCAGACCAGCTTTGTCTTCGGCGTCACCGCCTTGAGGATGGCGTCGACGTCGCAGGTGAGGTTGGTCTCCTGAGCCACGACGTTCTTGGCGCCCACCGCCATGGTCGCGATCGGGTAGACCAGGAAGCCGTGCGTGGTGGAGATCGCCTCGTCGCCGTGGCTGAGATAGGTGTGCGCCAGCAGATTGAGGATCTCGTCCGAGCCGGCGCCGCAGATGATGCGGTTGGGGTCGAGCCCGAACGAGCGGCCGATCGCCTCGCGCAGCACGCGCGAGGTTCCTTCCGGATAGTCTTCCAGGTGGTCCGCCACGTGCTTGAAGGCTTCGATTGCCTTGGGCGAGGGCCCGAACGGCGTCTCGTTAGCCGACAGCTTGAACACCTTGCGGCCCGGCTCCGCCACCGGGCTCTTGCCGGGCGTGTAGGGCGCAATATCGAGAATGCCGGGATTCGGCACGGGGCGGGACATCTTGAACTCCGAGAATGGCGGGGCGCGGCGCGCGATTTACGATTTCGCCCCGGTCGGGGGCACCGTATAGCGCGTTGCGTGGCTGCCGACGAGGGCCGTGGAGCGCACCGAGGCCCCCGCCTCGATCAGGGCAGCTCTGATTTTGTCGATGCTGGTCGCGCTCGTGACCGAGACAAGCAGCGCCGCGCCGTCGAAGGCGGTATCAGGCACCGCCACGATCTCGGCGAGCGGCGACAGGGCGCGCGCGACCTCGGCGTTCCAGCCGGAGACGCGGACGCTGAAGGTCTCGACCTCAGTCACCAGGGCGCTGTCGGCGACGCGCGAAATTGCGAACACCGGCAGTGCCGCCGGATGATCGTCGCGTTCGACGAAGGGCATCCGCGCGATGATCTTCGGCGCGCCTTCCGTTTCGAGCAAGAGCCACCATGGCGTGCGGCTCGACGTCGCCGACACCAGCGCCAGATCGCCCTTGGATTTCGCCACCGCCTCGACCGCGGCCTGCGCGCTGAAATGCGCGACGTAAGGCACCGTGAAGCCGAAATGGAAGCGCGCGGAATCGCGCATCGCCGGCTCGCTCGCCGAGATGTCGGCATGCACCGAGAACGGCGCCTGCACATAGGTGAACGTCGAGATGATGACGCGCCAGATGCTCTCGACCGTGTCGAGCGGCAGGATGCCGCGATGGCGCTGCACGATCTCGCGCATCATGGCGGCCTCGCGCGCGGGGCGGAACGCCGAGCCGACCTCCTGGGTCTGCTTCACCTGGATCAGGCGGTCGATGATGTCGCCGCGCTGCATCAGCAGGCGATGCATGCCCTCGTCGATCGCGTCGATCTCCTTGCGCAGTTCCTGGAGCGATGGTGGCGCGGGCGGACGTTGGGACATGTCTGGCTGTCGATCGTTTCGATGGGGGATGCCCTGATTAGGCAGTCGGGGCCGCGAAAGCAAAGAGAAATGACGCTGCTTTCCGCCGACGGCGTGGCAGACGAATTGGCCCGATCCGGGCCGCGACTTGACGAAAACCGCCCAAGACGGTAGCTTTTGCCCGTTCCGTGGTCATTTGAGCCGGCCGGCTTGCAGCCACGTTAAAAAACTCGCTAAACAGGCCGGGGACGCTTCCGATCCCGGCCGAACCTATCGTTCAGGCCGGGTTTTTCATGGCCTGATGCAAGTGGCGATCACGCGTTTGATCGCAAACGAGGTCGATGGTCAGATGGGTGGCGTCAAGTCGATACCGAGTCCTGCGATCAGCGCCGACGAACGGTCGCACGAGGTGGATCATCCAAGCTCGCAGATCGCGCATTTCGGCGCCGAGCAGCCGCTGCGGCTCGATTGCGGCGTCGATCTCACCCCGTTCCAGATCGCCTACCAGACCTATGGCGAGCTCAACGCCGATCGCTCCAACGCGGTGCTGATCTGCCATGCGCTGACCGGCGATCAGCATGTCGCCAATGTGCATCCCGTCACCGGCAAGCCCGGTTGGTGGGAGACGCTGGTCGGCCCTGGACGTCCGATTGATCCCAAGCACTATTTCATCATCTGCTCCAACGTGATCGGCGGCTGCATGGGCTCGACCGGGCCGGCGTCGATCAATCCTGCTACCGGCAAGGTCTGGGGCCTGGATTTCCCCGTCATCACCATCCCGGATATGGTGCGTGCGCAGGCGATGCTGGTCGACCGGCTCGGCGTCGGCACGCTGTTTGCGGTGGTCGGCGGCTCGATGGGCGGCATGCAGGTGCTGCAATGGACCGCCGCCTATCCGGGCCGCGTGTTCTCCGCGCTGGCGATTGCCTGCGCGACGCGGCACTCGGCGCAGAACATCGCCTTCCACGAGCTCGGCCGCCAGGCCGTGATGGCCGATCCCGACTGGCACGGCGGCGGCTATGCCGATCACGGCATCCATCCGCATCGCGGGCTCGCGGTGGCGCGGATGGCGGCGCACATCACTTATCTCTCGGACGCGGCGCTGCATCGAAAATTCGGCCGGCGCATGCAGGACCGCGAGCTGCCGACCTTCTCGTTCGACGCCGACTTCCAGGTCGAGTCCTATCTACGCTACCAGGGCTCGTCCTTCGTCGAGCGTTTCGATGCCAATTCCTATCTCTATCTGACGCGCGCGATGGATTATTTCGACATCGCCGCCGACCATGGCGGCGTGCTCGCAAAGGCGTTCGCGGGAATTGCGACCCGCTTCTGCGTGGTCTCCTTCACCAGCGACTGGCTGTTTCCGACCTCGGAATCGCGCGCGCTGGTGCATGCGCTGAATGCGTCGAGCGCGCGGGTGTCGTTCGCCGAGATCGAGACCGATCGCGGCCACGACGCCTTCCTGCTCGACGTGCCCGAATTCTTCGACATCTCCCGCGCCTTCCTGCAATCGGCGGGCAAGGCGCGCGGGCTCACCAGGGACGGCTAGTCATGTCTGTACAGGAAGTGCTGCCGTTGAACGGCGTCGCGACCGGATCGTCCGGCCAGTTTCGCGCCGATCATCTGCTGGTCGCCGAGATGGTCAAGCCGGGCTCGAAAGTGCTCGACGTCGGCTGCGGCGAGGGCGACCTGCTTCAGCTGCTGGAGACCCGCGGCATCGACGGCCGCGGCATCGAGCTGTCGCGCGAGGGCGTCAACCGCTGCGTCGCCAAGGGCCTTGCGGTGGTGCAGGGTGATGCCGACACCGATCTCGTCAATTATCCGGATGACGCCTTCGACTACGTGATCCTGTCGCAGACGCTGCAGGCGACGCGGCAGCCGCGGGTGGTGCTGGAGAATCTGCTGCGCATCGGCCG
The DNA here is from genome assembly GCF_002936975.1 of Bradyrhizobium sp. AC87j1. Taxonomy (NCBI): domain Bacteria; kingdom Pseudomonadati; phylum Pseudomonadota; class Alphaproteobacteria; order Hyphomicrobiales; family Nitrobacteraceae; genus Bradyrhizobium; species Bradyrhizobium sp. AC87j1. Next base: position 77,189 of record NZ_PTFE01000021.1, on the reverse strand, counting down.
ACGCGCCATCGTCTCGTTCCCGAATTTCGGTTTCTGGAAGATGCGGCTCCAGCTCCTGGTCGGCGGCCACATGCCGCGCACCGAGAATTTGCCGGCGACCTGGTACGACACCGCCAACATCCATTTCTGCACCATCAAGGATTTCGTGCAGCTCTGCGACGAGATCAACGTCAAGATGGAGCGCTCGGTCGCGCTCGATCTCTACGGCCGCCCGGTGCCGCTGAATCTGCCCTGGTGGGTGTGGAACATGTTCGGCGAGCAGGCGGTGTTTCTGCTCAGCCGCGGCGGCGGGAAATAGTTTCCTGTCATTGCGGCCATTGCCGTCTGACCCGTCATCCTGAGGCGCGAGTGGCGCGATGCAAAGCATCGCGCCGGGAGCCTCGAAGGATGAGCGGCCGAGTGTTTCGGCGTGCTCATTTCTCGCTGTGGCGAGAGCGTGGCCGTCGCCCTTCGAGGGCCGCTGAAGAAGCGGCCACCTCAGGGTGACGGAGTTGAGAGCGCGGGGCGTTTCATAGTGCAAACCTAACCGGACCCCGTAGCCCGGATGAAGCGCAGCGCAATCCAGGGCACGTCGCGCCGCGTTGAGAATCCCGGATTACGCTTTCGCTCCATCCGGGCTACGCGAGGGAGTATTTGGCTGCGCCTGTGCCTAATGCGCCAGCGACCTCCGGTCGCGCACCGGCCATCGTCCCGCTTCCACCAGCGTCACGAACCGCGCCACCGTCTCGTTGAACAGCGCGGGCTCTTCGAGATTGAGCACGTGGCCGGACTTCGGAAACATCGCGAGCCCCGCCGCAGGCAGATGCTTCTTCAGGAACAGGCTCGGTCCGACGCATAGATCGTCCTCGTCGCCGCAGATGATCAGCGCCGGCGTCGATGCGCGCTTGATCGCATCCGTCATCGTGTAGATCGAAGGTCTGCCGCCCTGGAAGCCGCGCATCGTGCGCGCCGATCCCATTGAATCGTGGCGCGCCAGCGCGGCGTAGAAATCGGCGTGGCCGCGGGGATCCTTCACCAGGAAGGGAATCCGGCTCGGCGCCTCGCGCGTGACCTTTGCGACCTCGACGGAGCCCAGCGTCTCGAACTGCTCGGCATTGGCGCGGCACTGCTTGCGCCAGGCCTCCAAATTCTCGATCTCCGAACCGGAGCCGACGCCGGCCAGCGTCATCGACAGCGCGCGCTGCGGCGCGTTGAGCCCGATCTGGAGCGAGGAGTAGGCGCCCATCGACAGGCCGACCAGATGCGCGCGCTCAATCCTGAGATGATCGAGCACCGCGATCGCATCGCTATAGAAATGCGTGTAGCTGTAAACCTCGCCTTCAGGCACGTCCGACGGCGTGTAGCCGCGGGCCGAATAGGTGATGCAGCGGTGGCCGCGCGAGAAGTAGCGCATCTGCGGCTCCCAATTGGTGTGGTCGGCCGCGAACTCGTGCAGAAAAATGATCGGCGTTCCCTGACCCGCTTCTTCGAAATAAATGCGGACGTCGTCCCTGGTCGTGGCGTGGGGCATTAACCGTTTCCCTCTCTTTAAGCCGCCCTTGCAGGATTGCAGTTAATGCTGTTGTCGGCAATGCGGCAGCCTCAAGCCAGTACCGGCACAAAATCATCGCAGCTATTCGCAGGCAGCCCGCGTCTTTTTCTCGCCACATCGGGCGGCTTAACGGCCAGACCGATGCTGGCCGTTGCACGGGCCGATTGGGAAGTGGGGTGTCAACGAAGGATGAAGAATGTTTGAGTTGTTTGCGTCTCGCCTGTCGCGTTGTGTTGTCGCGCTGGCGATCTTCTTCGCGGCGGTTGCCGCGTTCGTTTCTCCGGCCTCAGCGCGGCCGCATCATCGTCATAGCGCAGAGCGGCACGCACACGTGCACCACGCCAGACATCATCATTACCGCCACCATGCACGCAGCTCGCGCTTCGAGCGCAGCGCGGCGCAGTTGCGGGCGAGCGGATTCGCCGACACCCAGGCGAGCTATGATCCGAACGCCAATAGCGGCGGCATGGCCCACAACGCCATGGTTAACACCGCAACGGCCAATAGCGGCGGCTTCGGCGGCGGATTGAACCTCGTATCCGAGGCGCGCCGCTATGTCGGCGGAAATCCGACCGGGCGCGGCAGCCTGTGGTGCGCGCGTTTCATGAACATGGTGCTGGAGCACACTGGCCATAAGGGCTCGGGCTCCGACATGGCGAGCTCGTTCGCGCGTTACGGCACCCGTGTCTCCGGCCCGCAGGTCGGCGCCATCGCGGTGATGTCGCGCGGCCGCCGCGGCGGTCATGTCGGCATCATCACCGGCATCGACGCGCAGGGCAATCCGATCATGATCTCCGGCAACAACGGCAACCGCGTCCGCGAAGCGCCGGTCTCGCGCGGGCGGATCTATGCCTATGTGATGCCGAACTGAGGTGAGGTGCGTAGGGTGGGTTAGCTAGCGGTCACGCGAAGCGCGGTCCGCTGGCGTAACCCACCTCTTCTGTTTCTGCGGTGACAGACAGTGGCGGGTTACGCCTTCGGCTAACCCACCCTACGAAGCTCACACCAGCTTCGGCTCTTCCAACGCGATCGCATCGCCGACGCCGATCTCGCCACCTTCGATCACCTCGGCATAGATGCCGCAGTCCATGTGGCCGAGATTGCGCGAGAGCGTCGGCGGTATCTCGAGATCGCGCTTGGCCGTCACCGGGTCGACATTGGTGGCCGGGCAACGGACGATGCGCTTGACCACTTTCAGGCGCGCCGCGCCGATCGCCAGCGTCTGGCCGACGAGATCGAGCTCCGACCAGGCCGGCCAGCCCTTTACATAAAGATTGGCGCGGAAACGCAGGGGATTCACGGCGGTGCCGCCCAGCATTGTCTCGATGGCGCGGACGCTGCCGAGATTGATGATGGAGACGACCTTGCGGGCGAGGTCGGAGAAGCTGTGGTCGCGGCCGGACAGCAGCTTCGGCGGGGCCTTTAGCTCCGGCTGAAAGTTCTCCGCGAAGTACCTCTCGATGGCGGCGCGCCCGGCTGCGCTCTCGAGGTCGCCGCTGGCGACGGTCTGGCCGTCCCTGCGGATGGTCAAGACATTGGTGGCGTCGTCGAACCGGCTGTCGAGCTCGGCAAGCCGCTCATTGCGTGCGAGCATCAGAAACTGGATTTTCGGCCTCCACTCGGGCCGTTCGGGATCAAAGCCGCTCGGACCGTTCTCGATGGCGTAGCGGCGGTCGGCGGGCAGGGTCTGGCCCGTCCGCAAGGGGGCGCGGTGCAGGAGCTCCGGTGTCAGGCCCTTGATCGGGTAGCGGTAAAGGCCGGTGATCTCGGCGGTCTGGCTGGCTGTCATGCCGCTACTTAAGGGATTCGACCCGGCCCCGCCAAGCCGGCGGATCAGCGCACGAAATTGTGAACTGGCCTCTTTCGCATCCGCAACCTGCTTCCCACATCTGCCTCAGGCCGGCGGCAATGTCGGCAAAAACACGACCGTTACCGGTTGAGAAACGTCAATGCGGTAATTGGAAACCCAATGAAGATGCCGTTTGGAGTGCCTTAGAGGGCTCCAGGGGCAGGCCGAGGGACAGAAAAGATGAATATCGACAAATACACCGAACGCTCCAGGGGCTTCGTCCAGTCAGCGCAGTCGCTCGCGATGCGCGAGGGGCACCAGCAGTTTTCCACCCTGCACGTGCTCAAGGTCCTCTTGGACGACAATGAGGGCCTCGCTTCCGGCCTGATCGACCGCGCCGGCGGAAATTCCCGTGCAATCCTGAAGGCGACCGAGGATGCCCTCGGCAAGGTGCCGAAGGTCAGTGGCGGCGGCGCCGGCCAGATCTATCTGGCGCCCGAGCTCGCCCGCACTTTTGATGCCGCCGAAAAGGCCGGCGAGAAGGCTGGCGATAGCTTCGTCACGGTCGAGCGGCTGCTGCTCGGCCTGACGCTGGAAAAGACCAGCGAGGCCGGCACCATCCTCGCCAAGGGCGGCGTCACCCCGCAAAACCTCAATGCGGCGATCGAGGCCCTGCGCAAGGGCCGCACGGCCGACTCGGCCACTGCCGAGAACGCGTACGACGCGCTGAAGAAATATGCCCGCGACCTGACCCAGGCCGCGCGCGACGGCAAGCTCGATCCGGTCATCGGCCGCGACGAGGAGATCCGCCGCACCATCCAGGTGCTTTCGCGCCGGACCAAGAACAATCCCGTCCTGATCGGCGAGCCCGGAGTCGGCAAGACCGCCATCGCAGAAGGGTTGGCGCTGCGCATCGTCAACGGCGACGTGCCGGAGAGCCTGAAGGACAAGAAGCTGCTCTCGCTCGACCTCGGCGCGCTGATCGCGGGTGCAAAATACCGCGGTGAGTTCGAGGAGCGGCTGAAGGCCGTACTCCAGGAGGTGACCGCGAGCGAGGGAAATTTCGTCCTCTTCATCGACGAGATGCACACGCTGATCGGCGCCGGCAAAGGCGACGGCGCGATGGACGCCTCGAACCTGCTCAAGCCCGCGCTCGCCCGCGGCGAGCTGCACTGCATCGGCGCGACCACGCTCGACGAGTACCAGAAGCACGTCGAGAAGGACGCCGCGCTGGCGCGGCGCTTCCAGCCGATCTTCGTCAGCGAGCCCTCGGTCGAAGATACCATCTCGATCCTGCGTGGCCTGAAGGACAAGTACGAGCAGCACCATGGCGTGCGGATCACCGATTCCGCACTCGTGGCCGCGACGACGCTGTCCAACCGTTACATCACCGACCGTTTCCTGCCCGACAAGGCGATCGACCTCATGGACGAGGCGGCTGCGCGGCTGAAGATGCAGGTCGATTCCAAGCCGGAAGAGCTGGATTCGCTCGACCGCGAGATCATCCGGCTCAAGATCGAGCAGGAAGCTCTCAAGAAGGAAAGCGATCCCGGCTCCAAGTCCCGTCTCGAGGCGCTCCAAAAGGAGCTCGCCGAGCTCGAGGAGAAGTCCGCGGCGCTGACGGCACGCTGGAGCGCGGAGAAGAACAAGCTCTCCAACGCCCAGAAGCTAAAATCGGAGCTGGACGCCCTGCGCGTCGATCTCGCCGACGCCCAGCGTCGCGGCGAATTCCAGAAGGCCGGCGAGCTGGCCTATGGCCGGATCCCGCAGCTCGAGAAGCAGCTTGCGGATATCGAGGCGCGTGAAGGCTCCGGCGAGATGATGGAGGAGGCGGTCACCGCCAACCACATCGCCCAAGTGGTCTCGCGCTGGACCGGCGTGCCCGTCGACAAGATGCTGGAGGGCGAGAAGGAAAAGCTCCTGAAGATGGAGGAGCAGCTCGGCACCCGCGTCGTCGGCCAGGCCGAGGCCGTGCGCGCGGTCGCAACCGCCGTGCGTCGCTCGCGCGCGGGCCTGCAGGACCCGAACCGCCCCACGGGCTCGTTCATGTTCTTAGGGCCCACCGGCGTCGGCAAGACCGAGCTGACCAAGGCGCTCGCGGAGTATCTGTTCAACGACGAGACCGCGATGGTCCGCCTCGACATGTCCGAATACATGGAGAAGCACTCGGTCTCGCGGCTGATCGGTGCGCCTCCGGGCTATGTCGGTTATGACGAAGGCGGCGCGCTCACCGAAGCGGTGCGGCGCCGGCCCTATCAGGTGGTGCTGTTCGACGAGATCGAGAAGGCGCATCCCGACGTCTTCAACGTCCTGTTGCAGGTGCTCGACGACGGCCGCCTGACCGACGGCCAGGGCCGCACCGTCGACTTCCGCAACACGCTGATCATCATGACCTCGAACCTCGGTTCGGAATTCCTGGTGAACCAGCCGGAGGGCGAGGATACCTCGGCCGTGCGCGAGCAGGTGATGGCAATGGTGCGCGGGCATTTCCGCCCCGAATTCCTCAACCGCGTCGACGAGATCATCCTGTTCCACCGCTTGCAGCGGAGCGAGATGGGCCGGATCGTCGAGATCCAGTTCGCGCGGCTGCAGAAGCTTCTGACCGATCGCAAGATCGTGCTGACGCTCGATGCTGCCGGCCGCGACTGGCTCGCCGCCAAGGGCTGGGACCCCGCCTACGGCGCAAGGCCGCTGAAGCGTGTGATCCAGCGTCACGTCCAGGACCCGCTCGCCGAGATGATCCTGGCCGGCGACATCAGGGACGGTGACAGTGTCGCGATCTCGTCCGAAGGCAACGTCCTGACCTTCAACGGCAAGGCGCCGCAGACCGCCGAGATCACCCAGTTCGAGGCGCCGGTGGCGAAGCGGAAGCTGAACTGAGCGCGGGCGGTCGCCGTTAAACATTATCGCCCCGGAGAGGTCATCCTCTCCGGGGCGAATTGTTCTTGCCCGGCTTGCCCGCCGGCCGATCGCTATTTTCTCGAGACCTTGTAGATCGCGTTCTCGATGTCGGACGAGAAATAGATCACCCCGTTCGCCCCGACCGCCACGCCTGTCGGAATGTTGGTCGGCAGGCCGCCGGGGGCGCCCGCGAGGTCGATCGGGAGATTGGCCGCGATCTCGATGATCTTGCCGTTTTCCGGCGCGATCGCGATCAGTCGCTTGGCGCCGACCTCCGCGACGATCAGCGTGCCGTCGCTGCCGAGTGCGATGCCTTCGGGCATTTTCAGCTCCTTGGCGACCACGGTCTTTTCGCCGTTGCTGTCGATCCGGGACACGGTGCCTGCAAAGGCCTCGGTGACGTAGACCTCGTCGGTCTTGCCACGAACGAGCCCGACCGGGCCCTCGAGGTCGCCGATCAGCGTGGTGCGGTCCTTGCCGTGCTCGCCGCTCACCTTGACCAGCGACTTGGTGCCGAGCTCGGCGACCAAAATGCCGCCATCGGCGAGCACGATCGCATCGTGCGGCGCCTTGAAGCCATGCAGCATGTCGCGCGTCGCGCCGGTCTTGGCGTCGATCACCTGCACCGTGCCCGTGAACCAGCTCGACAGCACCACGTCGTTGCCTCGCGCCGTCGCGCTCATCGGATATTCCAGCGTGGTGCCTGCGGCGTGCATGCGCGCCTTTTCGGTGACCTCGCCGGTTGCGCCGTCCACCGTGCGATAGGCGAACACGTCGGCGAGGTGGATCGTATCCTTGCCGTTCTCCGAGGTGACGCCGATGCCGCCGGGCAAAGCGAGCTTGCCGATGATGATCTGCTTGGCTTGGCCGGTCGCGGGATCGACCTCCTGAATGCCGTTGTCGGCCATGTTGGAGACGTAGATGCGGTCCTTGTCGTCGATGGCGAGATTGTCCAGCGACGGCTTCAATTGCGCGACCATGGTCTTGGCGCCCGATTTGGGATCGACCCGGACGAGCTGGCCGAGTGCGGTGTCGACCACAAAGAGATTGCCCTTGGAATCGAAGTTCACTGCGGCCGGGACCTTGAAGCCGTCGGCGACGACCGTCAGCTCAGCCTTGTCGACGTCGACTTTTGCGACCTGGCCCTTGAACCAGAGCGGACCATAGAGCTTGTCGTCGGGACCGAACTCGAAGCCGTTGAGGCCGCCCATCTTCTCCATGATCTGGCGCGGCGGTTTGACGCCCTCGATGTCGATCTCGTAGAGCGTGTCGCCGAGGAAGACAGTGGTGGCGTAGAGCCTGCCATCCTTGCGGAAAGCCAGCGAGTTGATGCCGGGAAGGCCGCTGGCGAGCTTCTTGATCGGGCCGTCGCCCTTGCGCGCATAGAGATCGCCGGTGAGGAATCCGGTCCAGGCCATGGTGCCGTCGGGCGCGAACGCGATGTCGTCGGCCATTCCGATCGGCGAGGGGATTGCAACCTTGGCGGTACCGCCTGATAGGTCGACCTCGTACAGCGCCGCGCCGGCGACGCTGCCGGCGAACAGATGGCCGGCCTTGTCGATGCCGAGCCCATGCACGCCATGGAATGCCGAGCCCTGGACCAGCTTGGTGACCTCCCAAGTCTCGGCCGATGCGCTCGTGGTGGCGAAAAGGGCAGCGACGAATGCTGCGCAGGCGAGCCTGTTCTTCATGGCGAGACCTCCCGTTTTTTGGAAAGTATTCGCCCCTGGTGCCGCTTTGGCAAACGAAACTTGACGTTGAGACGCCGCCAAGCGGGGCCTCGCGCGAGAACGTCGAATTCGGATCGTGTCTGGAGATGTCCGGCCGATGCCGGCCGGTTGCAATTAGCGGTTGCTGACCTGCAACGGGCCGCCGGTCGCATCCGACATGCGGGCGATGGCGCCGCCGCGGCCGCTCATCATGCCGTCGAGCCGGTCGCGCTCCTTCTCGAAGCCTGCGAGCATCGGGCCCTCGAGCGAACGGCCGCGCGGCAGCTTCACGCGCATCGGATCGACGAAGCGGCCGTTGACCAGGATCTCGTAATGGACGTGCGGCCCGGTCGACAGGCCGGATGAGCCGACGAAGCCGATCACCTGGCCCTGCCGCACCTTCTTGCCGATCTCCATGCCCTTGGCGAAGGCCGACATGTGGCCATAGGCCGTCTCGTAGCCGTTGTTGTGCTTGATGCGGATATATTTGCCGTAGCCGCCTTCGGGGCCGGCCTTCTCGATCACGCCGTTGCCGGAGGCGAAAATCGGCGTGCCGTAGGCGGTGGCCCAGTCGACGCCGGTGTGCATCTTCACATAGCCCAGGATCGGGTGGCGGCGGCCGCCGAAGCCGGAGCGCATGATGGCGTTGTTGACGGGCTTTCTGACCAGGAACTTCTTCGCGCTCTTGCCGGTCTCGTCATAGTAGTCGACCACGCCGTCGTCGGGGCTCTGGTAGCGGTAGTATTTCTTGGTCTCGCCGCCGACCGTGAGAGAGGCGAACAGCACGTCGTTCTTCTCCGTCGACGTCACGCCCTCGTCCTCGCCGGCGTAGAACACGTCGAAGGAATCGCCCGGCTGCACCTTGCGCTGGAAATCGACGTCGTAGGAGTAGATCTTGATCATGTCGTCGATGACCGGCATCGGCACTTTGTTGCGCATCGCGGTCTCGTAGATGCTCTGGTAGAGCCGCACGCCGGAGCCGTCGTCATCATCGTCATCGTCGCTGCTGGCGCTGGCCGCGGCATCGGCGACGGTGTTCATGCTGGAGACGTCGACCGCGACGTATTTGCCGAGATCGGACAGCGCCGCGATCGCCTCGACCATGGTCTCGTTGGCGACGACGACGCGATAGGGCTGGAGGCGGGCGCCAGGACTCGCCGGCGCCATCAGGATGCGGAGCTTCTCGCCGTCCTTGAGGCCGCCGTCGCGGCCGCGGGGGCCGAGCGTTGCGGTGATCGCCTTGATCTCGTCGGCGTTCGCGCCGAGATCGCGCAGCACCGAGGCGACGCTGTCGCCCTTCTTGACCAGATGGACGCGTTCGCCGTTGGGATTGCCGCCGGTGATCTGCTCCTTGGTCTTGGGCAGTAGCGTGACGTTTTCCGGCACCACGCGCGTCTCGAAGCCGGCATAGGGATCGGACGGCGAGGCTTCGGCGGCGTAGGCGCTTCTGATGTCGGACGGGCCGGTCGCGCCGGAGACGTCGGCTGCGGCATTGGCGAGCGAGGCGTAGCGCACCCCGCCATTGCCGCGCCAGTTGGCGGCATCGCGCACCCGCATCAGGATGTCGTCGAGCGCCACGACCGCGGAAATCTTGGCTTTCGGCAGCACCGGCGACAGGTCCTTGGTGACGAAGGACACCTCGGCGTCGGGCTCGACCGCTTCGGGATTGTTGGGATCGTCGGATGCGGTCTTCGGATCGGAGCCGACGTCGGTGAGCAGGCGCTGGGCGTTGAACGGCGGGATCTTCGCCGACAGGTCGCTCGTCGTCATCGACAGATTGCCGGCGATCCGGACGAACGGGCGCACCCGCATCACGTCGCGGTTGCCGACGCGGGCCACCGTGGAGACGCGCATGATGTTGCGGGACGCCGTGGATTCGCTCGGCGGCGGCAGGCGGTCGCTCTTGTGCAGCGTGGCGGCGCGATCGGCGGCTCCGAATGCACCGCGCAGCGCGCCCTCGACCCGCTCCGGCACCTTGGCGAAGGTCATCTCGCCGTCGAGCGATGCGAAAACGGCGCCGCCGATCAGGGCTGCGCCGCAGAGTCCGGTCAAAATTGTCCCGCTGAACCATTGCACAGAGACGCGGCGGCGGTCGATTACGGCGGCTTCAGAACCATCGACGGACAGCGGCGGCTCGTGGCCGAGATCGATGATCCCGGTCTCACGCCCGTAAGCGCCGCGTGAAGTCCTGTGGTTCAACGCAAGTCCCCCAATCAACGACCCAAGATACCCGCTTTCGAACCTTGTCCTGGTCGCCCTCTTGAAGGGGGATCGCCGGAAAAGGCAAGCCGCGCAGGCGTCCGTGCTCAGAAGGCCCCTCGGATGGGGCCGGCCGAAATTACGAACAGCTGGACGGGTGAAGCTCTCTCGATGTCTCTCGAATGTCGGAGGAAGGCCGCGTCATCTGCAAGATCGCCTTCCTCTGACCCATGAAAACCGCCGGCAGCCCCCACTGGCATCCCTGCGATTCAAGCTTGTCTCTTATCAGAACGCCGCGGGATTGTGGCTCAAGTACGGCGCCTGTCATCGAAAAAGTTTCCTGAACGGCCGGAGGGCGGGGGCCTCCCGAGAGGGTGCTGCAAGCCGCTTCCCACCGCGAAGGTACGGTAAGCCGCCCCTCAAGCCCTCCCCAAGTACCCTGTGTCGATCCCGACCCGCGCGCTAATCCACTCGCCAAGCCGTTCCCATGTGGCTTCCCAAGTGGCTTGCCAGGTGCCTTGCCAGGTCGCCTCCCAGTCCCCACCCACAACCCCTCCCAGGTCGGCTCCGGAGCCCCCTGGGGCTCAAACTTTTTTCAAGTTTTTTCACCGTCCCGATCGGATCGACGCATCCGCGATCCTTGTAACCACCTGGAAACACGTTGTTTTTCGCGACAATCCACCGTGCGACGATTTGTTGACAATGGGCGTTGACAATCCCGAGTGCGGGGGCCTATAACCCGACCACTGAGCGCGGCGCCGCCGGGTCACTGACCAAGGCGAGCGAACGCGCCACTGATGCTCCTCACCTTGTTGAGTGACACAACAGTCGACGTAAGTCGATTGGAGTTCATCCATCGTCGGTAAGGGTGTCGGAACCCTTCCTCTCAGGAAGGTTGAGACCTCCACGGTCTCGGGCTGTTTGACAAGTGAAGATGAAGAAAGAGAAACGTGGACGGCGGAGTCCTTGCGGGTCTCGCTCCTGAAAAGCTTCGGCTTTTTTGGTCGGGACCGGACGAAAGACTTCGGCGGTACACGTTTCAAAGGAAACACCATCGTTGCCCGCGATGTGAATCGCAGGCAGCACATCGACTTCGGTCGATAATGGTGGGACCTCGTCAAACGTTGTGATCAGCCGGTTCAAAGTTCAAGTCCAACTTGAGAGTTTGATCCTGGCTCAGAGCGAACGCTGGCGGCAGGCTTAACACATGCAAGTCGAGCGGGCGTAGCAATACGTCAGCGGCAGACGGGTGAGTAACGCGTGGGAACGTACCTTTTGGTTCGGAACAACACAGGGAAACTTGTGCTAATACCGGATAAGCCCTTACGGGGAAAGATTTATCGCCGAAAGATCGGCCCGCGTCTGATTAGCTAGTTGGTGAGGTAATGGCTCACCAAGGCGACGATCAGTAGCTGGTCTGAGAGGATGATCAGCCACATTGGGACTGAGACACGGCCCAAACTCCTACGGGAGGCAGCAGTGGGGAATATTGGACAATGGGGGCAACCCTGATCCAGCCATGCCGCGTGAGTGATGAAGGCCCTAGGGTTGTAAAGCTCTTTTGTGCGGGAAGATAATGACGGTACCGCAAGAATAAGCCCCGGCTAACTTCGTGCCAGCAGCCGCGGTAATACGAAGGGGGCTAGCGTTGCTCGGAATCACTGGGCGTAAAGGGTGCGTAGGCGGGTCTTTAAGTCAGGGGTGAAATCCTGGAGCTCAACTCCAGAACTGCCTTTGATACTGAAGATCTTGAGTTCGGGAGAGGTGAGTGGAACTGCGAGTGTAGAGGTGAAATTCGTAGATATTCGCAAGAACACCAGTGGCGAAGGCGGCTCACTGGCCCGATACTGACGCTGAGGCACGAAAGCGTGGGGAGCAAACAGGATTAGATACCCTGGTAGTCCACGCCGTAAACGATGAATGCCAGCCGTTAGTGGGTTTACTCACTAGTGGCGCAGCTAACGCTTTAAGCATTCCGCCTGGGGAGTACGGTCGCAAGATTAAAACTCAAAGGAATTGACGGGGGCCCGCACAAGCGGTGGAGCATGTGGTTTAATTCGACGCAACGCGCAGAACCTTACCAGCCCTTGACATGTCCAGGACCGGTCGCAGAGATGTGACCTTCTCTTCGGAGCCTGGAACACAGGTGCTGCATGGCTGTCGTCAGCTCGTGTCGTGAGATGTTGGGTTAAGTCCCGCAACGAGCGCAACCCCCGTCCTTAGTTGCTACCATTTAGTTGAGCACTCTAAGGAGACTGCCGGTGATAAGCCGCGAGGAAGGTGGGGATGACGTCAAGTCCTCATGGCCCTTACGGGCTGGGCTACACACGTGCTACAATGGCGGTGACAATGGGATGCTAAGGGGCGACCCTTCGCAAATCTCAAAAAGCCGTCTCAGTTCGGATTGGGCTCTGCAACTCGAGCCCATGAAGTTGGAATCGCTAGTAATCGTGGATCAGCACGCCACGGTGAATACGTTCCCGGGCCTTGTACACACCGCCCGTCACACCATGGGAGTTGGTTTTACCTGAAGACGGTGCGCTAACCCGCAAGGGAGGCAGCCGGCCACGGTAGGGTCAGCGACTGGGGTGAAGTCGTAACAAGGTAGCCGTAGGGGAACCTGCGGCTGGATCACCTCCTTTCTAAGGATGATCCTTCAGCGAGCTTCGGCTCACTATCGGATCGTTTTAGAAACATCAGTGGCCAACAATCGTCAGGATTGTTGAGCTGCATTGGCGGGATTTCGCCGTCTTCGTTTCTCTTTCTTCGCGGACGAACACGCGCTGGGGCTGCAAGCTTGCAGGATCCCTGGTCCTTGACTGGATATGCGTTAGGGGCTTGTAGCTCAGTTGGTTAGAGCGCGCGCTTGATAAGCGTGAGGTCGGAAGTTCAAGTCTTCCCAGGCCCACCACTTTCATCGAGTGAGCATTCGTCTTCTGGTTACGGGGCCATAGCTCAGCTGGGAGAGCGCGTGCTTTGCAAGCATGAGGTCGTCGGTTCGATCCCGTCTGGCTCCACCAGATGGTTTGATCATCGACTGATCGTGCACCTAAATCGTCCGCGAAACATCACTTCGCATCTTGCTAGTCTGGATAGACAGCAAGTTGCGTGATTTCTGACATCGTAAAGAGGAGATCGATCCGAGTTGGATCGTGCAGCAAGCAATTGCTACGCGAGACTTCATTATCTCCGGATCATTTCGGCGCTCGTGCGTCTTTCAAGGGTAGCTCACAAGGCTGCTCTGGAGAGACAAGCGAGTTGTAAATGATCCTTTTAGCGAAGCTTGACCGCCTCGCTATCGGAACGATCTTACGAAGCAAGCTGGTCTTTCTAATCATTGTCCGGCTGCAGATAGCGTTCATCGAGGGCGCGTGCCGCAAGGTAATTCTGCAGACAACATTCTGCCGAGTGTGTGGACATTGATAATGAGAGCAATCAAGTGCCTTAAGGGTGTTCGGTGGATGCCTTGGCGCTGAGAGGCGATGAAGGACGTGCTACGCTGCGATAAGCCGTGGGGAGCTGCGAAGAAGCTTTGATCCATGGATTTCCGAATGGGGAAACCCACCTTCGATAGCCGGAACTCCAAGACCTTTGTCGAAAGACAACGGTGTGGGGTTCGATCAGATAATGTGAGAAGCCAGGCCTTTAGATTTCGATCGAAGAGGTTTTGGATTTCCGGTTATCAAGAGAAGGTATGAGACTTCTGAATACATAGGAGGTTTCAAGCAAACCCAGGGAACTGAAACATCTAAGTACCTGGAGGAAAGGACATCAACAGAGACTCCGTTAGTAGTGGCGAGCGAACGCGGACCAGGCCAGTGATACATCAAAGACAATCGGAACCAGTCAGGAAAGCTGGGCCTCAGAGGGTGATAGCCCCGTACGAGTAATGCGATGATGTATCCACGAGTAAGGCGGGACACGTGAAATCCTGTCTGAACGCGGGGGGACCACCCTCCAAGCCTAAGTACTCCTCAGCGACCGATAGTGAACCAGTACCGTGAGGGAAAGGTGAAAAGCACCCCGACGAGGGGAGTGAAATAGACCTGAAACCGGACACCTACAAACAGATGGAGCCCAAGATACGTTCTGGGTGACATCGTACCTTTTGTATTATGGGCCAGCGACTTAATTTAACGAGCAAGCTTAAGCCGATAGGCGAAGGCGTAGCGAAAGCGAGTCTGAATAGGGCGTCAAGTTCGTTGTATTAGACCCGAAACCTAGTGATCTAGCCATGAGCAGGTTGAAGGTGAGGTAACACTCACTGGAGGACCGAACGGGTGTCTGTTGAAAAAGACTCCGATGACTTGTGGTTAGGGGTGAAAGGCCAATCAAACTGGGAAATAGCTGGTTCTCCGCGAAAGATATTTAGGTATCGCCTCGGATGAATACCTCAGGGGGTAGAGCACTGGATGGGCTAGGGGGACTTACCGTCTTACCAAACCCAACCAAACTCCGAATACCTGAGAGTACTATCCGGGAGTCACACAGCGGGTGCTAACGTCCGTTGTGGAGAGGGAAACAACCCGGACCTACAGCTAAGGCCCCTAATTCGTGGCT
>NZ_PTFE01000021.1:0-57500 GCF_002936975.1 Bradyrhizobium sp. AC87j1 | reverse complement strand
TCGTGTTTCAGCTTCAGGCGATGCGCAAGACCGATCGGCAGCGCGCCGGCCTTCAGGCTGGCCGCCGCCGGTACCAGCTTGCCCCACACGGTGTAGCCGCCTTCGCCGTCCAGCATCTCGCCCGCGCGCAGATTGCGCTTGGCGACCGCCGCGACGTCGCCTCGGAAGCCGCTGGCCTGGCCGGTCGGCTCGTCGCGCAGCGCGGCCGACAGCACCGAGATGTTCAGCTCAAGCCCGATCAAATGATAGGGCTTGTACATTGCGGCAAAGCGTCCGCTGGCATCGGTCTTGAGGCCGTATTGCCTGAAGCAGTCGGCGGCGTAGTCGTTCGGCGCCTCCAGCACGACATAGACGCCCCAGCGCAGGTCGCGAAACACCGGCCGTCCGTCGCGCTCGAGCGAGGACACGACCTCCACCAGGCCTGACCGATCCAGCACGCCACCGCGCGAGCGCGGCCGCATGATGTGCGGGAGGTCGTCGACGCCGCAGGGCGGAAACAGCAGGCCGTCCGCGGGCACGTCGAGGGCGCAGGCATTGGCGATCGCAGCCATCTCGATCGCCGATTTGGTGCCATCGAGGAAAGAGTTGAACATCTGCGGATTCATGCCGGCCGACTGCGCTTCGCCTGCGGTGAGGCCGTAATGCTGCCAGACGCCGTCCGGTGTGACGTCATGATAGGCCGGCAGGTATTTTGTCCCCTTGCCGGCAGCGACGACGCGAAAGCCGGTGGCGCGGGCCCAGTCGACCATCTCGGCAGTCAGCGCCGGCTGGTCGCCATAGGCGAGCGAATAGACCACGCCCGCCTTGCGCGCTTCCTCGGCGAGCAGCGGACCTGCCAGCACGTCGGCCTCGACGTTGACCATCACGATATGCTTGCCCGCCGCGATCGCGGCGCGCGCATGGCGGATGCCGACGGCGGGATTGCCGGTCGCCTCCACCACCACGTCCATCGCGCCGCCGGCAATGGCGCGCGCGCCGTCATCGGTGAAGACGGTTGCGGCGATCCGCTCAGAGCTCCAGCCGACCGTGCGGCAGGCCTCACGTGCGCGCTCGCGGTCGATGTCGACGATGATGGGCACCTCCAGCCCCGGCGTGTGCGGCACCTGCGCCAGAAACATCGAGCCGAACTTGCCCGCACCGATCAGCGCAACACGGACAGGCTTGCCGGCGGACGCGCGGGCCTGGAGGAGGCGGAAGAGGTTCATGGGGGATTGTCCTGGTAATGATCGTGTCCCGGACGCGATGCAACGCGTAGCGTTGCTGCGCAGAGCCGGGGCCCAGAAAAGCTATCCGTGTGGCATGGCCCGGCTCTGCAGCGCACCGCCTGCGCGCTGCGCCGCGTCCGGGGCACGAGACCTACTTACTCCGCCGCCTGCCGCGGCGCACGGGCAAGCCGCAGCAGCGCGTCGTCGTCCACCGTCTTGATCGGGGCGAAGTCGCGATGCGCGATATAGTCCGGCCGCGTGGGGTTGCGGATGTGGTTCGAGACCGCGTTCAGCGTCAGGTACACGATCTTGCGCGGGAAGGGCGTGATGTTGCCGGCCGAGCCGTGCACGAGATTGCCGTGGAACATCAACATGCCGCCGGGCTTGCCGGTCGGCGCCACGATGCCTCCCTGCTCGACGAGGCGCGTCACGGTCGCCTCGTCGAGCGTCCACAGCGGATAGGAGGTGGTGGCGAGGTCGTGCGAGGCTTCGAGATCGCCGGCGTTCTGGCTGCGTGGCACCAGCATCAGAGGCCCGTTGATCGGCATCACCTCGTCGAGGAAGATCGCGATGTTCATGGCGCGCGGCTCCGGCATGCCGTCGTCGCGCTTCCAGGTGCCGTAATCCTGGTGCCATTGCCAGACATCGCCGGTGAAGGCCGATTTCGCGTTGATCTTGAACTGGTGCATGTAGACGGACTCGCCGAACAGCTGCTCGACCGGGTCGATCATGCGCGGATGTGCGCCGAGGAGGCCGAACGCCTCATTGTAAAGATGCGCGGCAAAAGCCGTGCGCGGCGCGCCGCTCTTCTCGCGCCAGACTTCGGGACGGTTGGCGTCGTAGATGCCGACCGCCTCGCGCGCCAGCAGATCGACCTCCTCCTGATTGAACAGCTCGGGCAGGAACAGCCAGCCCTCGCGGTGGAAGAACTCCAATTGCTCCTGAGACAGTCTCATGGGTCGTTTCCTCCTGTTTTGTTTATTTGTTGTTTCGCCGTTCCGGGGCGGTCTGCAGGACCGAACTCCGGCGCACACTTGCGCACCGTAGTCGCGCGTCGCGCGTCCGGAATGACAGGGCAAATCGCTACGCCGCCGCTTCCTCCGTCGCCCTCAATCTCTCCTCAGTCATCCGTCCCGCCGTCTGTGCATGCGCCAGCGCGGCGGCTTCGGCCGCCTTCACGTCGCCCGCGAGAATGTGTCCGGCGATATCGGCATGCTCGGCCCAGGCGCTGCCGCGGTAGTCGAGCTCCGACAGCACCGTCGCCATCGAGCGGCGCATGTGCGGCCATTGCGGCGCGATCGTCTCCTCGATCACGGGATTGCCGGCGAGCTGATAGATCGCGCGGTGAAAATCCACGTCGAGCACGATCAGTTCAGTGAGTGTCGTGTTGCGGTCGATGCCGCGCCCCGCGGCGAACGCAGCCTCCAGCCGTGCGCGTCCTGCCGCGTCGCTGGCGGCGCGCTTCGCCGCAAGCCGCGCGGCCAACGCGTCGATCGCGCCGCGCACCTCGTAGAGTTGGCGGATGCGCGCGGGATCGAGCTGGGTGACCTCAAAGCCGCGCCGTCCGCTCTCGGCGACCAGACCCTGGCGGTGCAGCAGATGCAGCGCATGCGAGACAGGCTGGCGCGACACGCCGAGCTTGTCGGCGAGCTCGTTCTGGCGGATGCGCTGGCCGGGCTGAAGCGTGCGGTCGGAGATCGCCTCCAGGATCCGGGCATAGACCTGGTCGATCAGGTTCGGGAGCGGGTCGAGAGGGATCACGCCGGCAGCTCCTGCGAGGGAATACGGAATTCCGTATTCGAAGGTATCGCGGGAGGGGGATGGCGTCAAGATGTGCTGCGCGCCCACGCTCACGTCGCCCGGTAGGGCTCCGATAAGCTATTGATATTGCTGTACCCGTCTACTGTGCATGGGGTTGTTTTCGCGGAAAAGCCTCCGCCTCAGCCCTCCAGCACCTCCACCTCCAGCGCGGCGATCCCTTCCGCATCGGCCAGCGCCTCGATCCCGGCAATGCGCTCGTCCTTGAACGTCACACGCAGCGCGATGCGCAGCCGTCCGCCGAGGATGACGGCAACGCCGATCTCGCCGTCAACCAGTGCCGTCCGCGCGGCCTGGGCGCGGCCCTTGTAGAGCTGTGCGACCGCATCCGCGCCCCGGATCTCTGGTAGCGTGCCGAGCCGCACCGCGGCCTGATCGGCGCGGAATACGACGTCTGGATCGAGCACGGCGAGCAGCCCCTCGAAATTGCCCTCGCGCGACGCCTTGAGGAAAGCATCGACGATTCCGCGCTGGCGCGACAGGTCGGTCTCGGGCACCGGTGCCCCCTGCACGCGCCGCCGGGCTCGGCTCGCAAGCTGTCGCGACGCGTCGACCGAGCGGCCGACGATCGGCGCGATCTCCTCGAAGGGCACCGCGAACATATCGTGCAGCACGAAGGCGAGCCGCTCCGCCGGCTGCAAAGTCTCGAGCACGACGAGCAGCGCCGCGCCGACGGAATCGGCCATCTCCACCTCGCGCTCCCGCGTTTCGTCGACCGGCTCCGGCACATGCGGGCCCATCGGCTCTTCCTTGCGCGACTTCCGCGCGCGCAGCATGTCGAGGCAGATGCGCGCGACCACGGTCGTCAGCCAGCCGCGCAAATTCGCGAGGTCGGACATGTCGTAGCGGCTGGCCCGCAGCCAGGCTTCCTGCACGGCATCGTCGACCTCTGCGCCGGAGCCCAGCATCCGGTAGGCGACCGTGCGCAGATGGTCCCTGCTGGCCTCGAACTGGTGGCTGAGAAAATCGTCTTCGAAGTTTTTTTCGGTCATCGGTCACATTCCCTCGTCGCGATCCGTCATGCCCATGACGAAGCCAATCCGGCCGATGTGACCGGAACCTTCGAAATTCGAGCGATGGAGACGAAAAAGATGCACGCCCGCATGAATCACCCTGTCATGGTCCTCCCCGAGGCCCCGAATGTCCTGCAGTCCCTCGGTAATCTGACCAAGCAGGGTTTGCCGGAAAAGCTCCTGGAACTGGTGCACCTGCGCGCCAGCCAGATCAACGGTTGCAGCGTCTGCGTCGACATGCATCCCAAGATCGCCCGCAAGCTCGGTGAGACCGACGAGCGTCTGTTCGCCGTGTCCGCCTGGCGCGATGCGCCCTATTTCACTGACGCCGAGCGCGCCGCGCTGGCGCTGACCGAGGCCGTCACGCGCCTCGCCGATCGCGAGGACCCGGTGCCGGATGCGATCTGGAACGAGGCCGCCAAGCATTTCGACGAGCGCGAGCTCGCAACGCTGATCCTCTCGATTGCCACCATCAATGTCTGGAACCGGCTGAATGCAACGATCAAGATGCCGGTGGGTGTTTGGAAGGTGTGAGGTCTCCATCTCTCCCCGCTTGCGGGGAGAGGGGGCACTTACTCCGCCAGGAACTTGCTCACCACCTCGCCGAACTCCAGTGGGGCCTGCTCGAACATCCAGTGGCCGGCGTTCGGAATCACTGCCGTCCGGCTGCCCGTGATGTGCTCGGCCAGCACGCGCCACATCACGGAGAGGCTGCCCGTGGTGGCTCCGCCGCCGATCAGCAGCGTCGGCGTCCGGATCGCCTGCGCATCGCTGAGCGTGTAGGGCTTGCGCTGCTCGTTGATCTGGCCGAGGAACGTCAGCGCATTGTCGCGCAGCTGCTGCTTTGCCGCTGCCGGCACGCGCCGCCACGAGCCGTCACCCTCGATGCCCTCGTAGAAATTCTGCAGCGCGCTCTCGATATCGCCGGCACGGATCATCTCGACCGAGCGCGCCGTGCGCGCGGCCAGCGGCGGATGCGCGGGCGTGCCTTCCGGCAACGGTAGGGATGCGTCGAGATCGCCGCCCGGCTCGGCCAGCACCAATTTTCGCAGCAGATCAGGCCGCGCCTGCGCCACGCGAAAGGCGATGTGTCCGCCGCGCGAATGGCCCATGAGATCGACGGGGCCGGGCTGCACCTGCTCGATGAAGGCAATCGTGTCGGCAACGTGCTGCGCCATCTTGTAGTCGTCTCCGGCCGCGTCCCAATGCTCGGGGAAGAAATACCGCAGGCTGACTGAGATCACCCGATGCGCCTTCGACAGCGGGCCGAGCACCGAATACCAGGTGCGGAAGTCGCCGAGCGTGCCGTGCACGCAGACCAGCGGATGGCCCTCTCCGACTTCGAGATAGGCCATGTCGTAACCGTTGACGCGAAATGTCTGCATGATCAGCTCGCCAGGAAGTCGAGAACCACTTCGGAGTATTTTTGCGGCGCCTGCTCGAACATCGGATGCGTCGCGTTCGGGATGATCGCGGTCTTGGAACAGGGCACATGCGCGGCGAGCGCATGCAGCACCTTCGGCAGCAGGCCCTTGGTCCGTGCGCCCAGGATGAACAGCGTCGGCATCTTGATCGCCTCCGCATCCGCCTTGGAGAACGGCGGACGGTTGTCGCGGACCTGGCCGATCAGCGTATAGGCATTATCGCGCAAATTCTGCTTCACCAGGGCCGGCAGCCGCGGCCAGGTGCCGGCGCCTTCCAGCGTGTCGACGAACACGGCGAGGCCGCCATCGACATCGCCCGCGGCGATCTTTTCGGCCGAGGCCATGAAGCGCGCCAGCAGCGGCGAGGGCCCGCCGGCATAATTGGGGTCGAGGCTCGCATCGAGTTCGCCGCCGGGCTCGGCCAGGATCAGCCGCCGCAGCAGATCCGGCCGCCGCTGCGCCACGCGGAAACAGATGTGCCCGCCGCGGGAATGGCCCATCAAGTCGACCGGGCCGAGATCGAGCTTCTCGATGAAGGCGATGACATCGTCGACATGCTGGGCGATCGAGTAGGTGTCGCCGATGCCGTCCCATCGCGCCGGGAAGAAGTGCCGCAGGCTGACAGCGATCACCCGGTGCCGCTGGGTCAGCGGGCCGAGCACGCAGCCCCAGACCCGGAAATCGTTGAGCGAACCGTGCACGCAGACCAGCGGCGTCCGGCCGCTGTCCTCGCCCACGTCGAGATAGGGCATGTTGTATCCGTTGACGTGGAGGCTTTGCATTCAGGGCTCGCGAAGGGATTGGAACTCCTGTGCAAGATTCCCGGAAACCGGGTGGATCGCAACTATTTCCAAGCCTAGATTTGGCCCGAGATCACATTGGGGGCATGCGACGGCAACGCAAGCCAGGAACCAAGCCATGACCGACCAGCATTTCGCCCTGTTCGACACCAGGATCGGCCTCTGCGCCATCGCCTGGGGCGCGCGCGGCATCAATGGCACGCAATTGCCGATGGGCGGCGA
The DNA here is from genome assembly GCF_002936975.1 of Bradyrhizobium sp. AC87j1. Classification (NCBI taxonomy): domain Bacteria; kingdom Pseudomonadati; phylum Pseudomonadota; class Alphaproteobacteria; order Hyphomicrobiales; family Nitrobacteraceae; genus Bradyrhizobium; species Bradyrhizobium sp. AC87j1. The sequence continues at coordinate 51,018 of NZ_PTFE01000021.1, read as the reverse complement.
GCAGAAGATCCGCACCCGCATCAGCCAGCGCCACGGTGATGCCGTTGAGGCCGAGCCGACCGCCGAGGTGCAACAGGCGATCGACCGCATCGTCAAGCTGCTCGCGGGCGAGCCTGACGACCTCACCGATATCGAGCTCGATCTCGACGGCGTGCCCGACTTCAACCGCGGCGTCTACGAGATCGCCCGTGCCATCCCGCCCGGCAAGACCCTCACCTATGGCGACATCGCCAAGCAGCTCGGCGGCGTCCAGCTCTCGCGCGACGTCGGCCAGGCGCTCGGCCACAATCCGTGCCCGATCGTGGTGCCATGCCACCGCGTGCTGGCTGCCGGCAACAGGCCCGGCGGTTTCTCGGCCAACGGGGGCGTCGTGACGAAGCTGAAGATGCTCGAGATCGAAGGCGCGCTGGTGAACCACACGCCGAGTTTGTTTGATTGAGGCGGCTTGCGCTGACTTCGTAGGATGGGCAAAGCGGAAGCGTGCCCACCATCTCGTCGTAACATGGAAAGGTCGTGGGCACGGCGCTTCGCGCCTTTGCCCACCCTACGAGACCTCCGCTAAATCTTCGCCGCCGTCTTCGGCCAATACTTATCGCGCAGGTGCCGCTTCACCAGTTTGCCTGTGGGCGTACGCGGCAGCTCGGGCTCGAAATCGATCGAGCGCGGGCACTTGAGGGCGGAGAGGCGGCCCTTGCAGTAGGCGATCAAATCGGCCTCGAGCGCCTTGCCGGCACGCTTCATGTCGTGCGGCTGCACCACCGCCTTCACCTCTTCGCCCATCTCCTCGTTCGGCACGCCGAACACCGCAACGTCGGCGACGTCGGGGTGGGTGATCAGCACGTCCTCGGTCTCCTGCGGGTAGATGTTCACGCCGCCCGAGATGATCATGTAGGACTTGCGGTCGGTGAGATAGAGGAAGCCCTCCTTGTCGAGATAGCCGACATCGCCGAGCGTCGACCATCCTTTCGCGTTGTAGGCCTTCTTCGTCTTCTCGGGGTCGTTGTGATAGGTGAACGCGGGCGCGTCGGCGAAATAGACCGTGCCGATCTCGCCGAGCGGTTGCTCCTCGTCGTTCTCGTCGAGGATCTTGATCTTGCCGACCACGGCGCGGCCAACGCTGCCGCGATGCTCCAGCCATTCTTTCGAGCTGCAGACGGTGACGCCATTGCCTTCCGAGCCAGCGTAGTATTCGATCAGGATCGGCCCCCACCATTCGATCATCTTCGCTTTCACGTCGACGGGGCAGGGGGCAGCGGCGTGGATCGCACCCTTGAGCGTGGCGACGTTGTACTTCGCGCGGACCTCGTCCGGCAGCTTCAGCATGCGCACGAACATGGTCGGCACCAGCTGCGACTGCGTCACCTTGTATGTCTCGACCAGCTTCAGGAATTCCTCGGCATCGAAATGCTCCATGATGATGGAGGTGCCGCCGAGTACGATCGCCATCATGTTGAAGCGCAACGGAGCTGCGTGATAGAGCGGCGCCGGTGACAGGTAAGTGCTTTCGGTGTTCATGCCGCACATGTCGGCGCAGAGCACCTTCAGAAGCGGATTCGGCATATCGATGGTCTTGCCTTCAAACGCCTTCTTGACGCCCTTGGGCCGGCCGGTGGTGCCGGACGAATAGAGCATGTCGTAGCCGGCGACCTCGTCGGCGATCGGCGTGATCGGCTGCGCGGCGGCCCCCTTGTCGTAGGAGCGGAAGCCGGGCAGCGGGTTGTCCATCATGTAGAAGATCGGCTCGCCGGCGGCGCCCTTGATCAGGCCCTTGATCTGGTCGGCGCATTTCGGCGTCGTGATCACGACCTTGGCGCCGCAATCGGCGATAATGTAGTCGATCTCGTCCTGCTTCAAATAGCGGCTGATCGCTGTGTAATAGAGCCCGCTCCGCTGCGCGGCCCAGCAGAGCTCCATGAAGGCGAGGCGGTTCTCCATGAGAAGCGCGATGTGGTCGCCGGCCTTGAGGCCGAGCGAGCGGAACAAATGCGCGCCCTGGTTCGAAAGCTCGTCGAGCTCGCGATAGGTGATCGCCTTGCCGGTCCCGGCCATCTGGTAGGCGATCTTGTCGGGCGTGGTGCGGGCGTGGACGGAGGGGTGGGTCATGGCGTTTCCTCAAGACGCGAATGGCGAGTAGCGAGTGGCGAATAGGGGAGAAGGGTAACCGCTCTTCGCCTACTCACCATTCGCTACTCGCCACTCACTACTCCCTTTTGTTCTTCTTACAGCCGCTCCACGATCGTCACGTTGGCCATGCCGCCGCCTTCGCACATGGTCTGCAGGCCGTAGCGCTTGCCGCGTTGATGCAGAGCGTGAACCAGCGTCGTCATCAGCTTGGTGCCGGAGCCGCCGAGCGGATGGCCGAGCGCGATGGCGCCGCCGTTGACGTTGAGGCGGTCAGGATCGGCCCCGGTGGTCTTGAGCCAGCCGGTCGGCACCGAGGCAAAGGCCTCGTTGACCTCGAACAGGTCGATGTCGCCGATCTTCATGCCGGCCTTCTCCAGCGCGCGCTTGGTGGCGTGCAGCGGTGCGTCCAGCATGATCACGGGATCGCCGCCCGTCATGGTCATGTGATGGATGCGCGCCAGCGGTGTGACGCCGAGCTGCTTGAGGCCACGCTCGTTCACCACCATGACGCCGGAGGCGCCGTCGCAGATCTGGCTGGCGCTGGCCGCGGTCAGCTTGCCATTCTCGGCGATCAGCTTGACGCCCTTGATACCCTCGAGCGTCGCATCGAAGCGGATGCCTTCGTCGATGTGGTGGGTGTCCTTGCTGCCGTCGGCGCGGGTGATCTCGAGCGGCACGATCTCCTTCTTAAAGTGGCCGGCTTGAGTTGCAGCGATCGCGCGCTGATGGCTGTTGAAGGAGTATTCGTCGAGATCATTCTTCGACAGGCCGTACTTCTCGGCCATCATCTCGGCGCCGGTGAACTGGCTGAACACGATGTTCGGATAGCGCTGCTCGATGCCCGGGCTCTTGTAATTGCCAAAGCCATTCTTGGCGGGAAGCTGCGAGGACAGCCCCATCGGCACGCGCGTCATCGATTCCACGCCGGCGGCAATCACGACGTCCATGGTGCCGGACATCACCGCTTGCGCGGCAAAGTGCAGCGCCTGCTGCGAGGAGCCGCACTGGCGGTCGATCGAGGTGCCCGGCACGCTCTCCGGCAGCTTCGAGGCCATGATCGCGTTGCGCGCGACATTGTTGGACTGCTCGCCGACCTGCATCACGCAGCCCATGATCACGTCCTCGACCAGCGCAGGATCGACCTTGGTGCGGTCGACCAGCTCGTCCAGCACCTTTGCGGCGAGGTCGGCCGGATGCCAGCCGGCGAGACGGCCCCCCTTGCGCCCGCCCGCGGTACGCGCAGCGGCGACGATGTAAGCCTCGGCCATGTCGGTTTCTCCCTGAATTTCTTGATTGGGTCGGTTGTCGGGGCGGATTTAAGGGACGCAAGATGAATTAGTCAATCGATCAATTAATTCTTGTGATGAGCCGCTGCTTGGGCTTATCTGCGCCCCGTCTCGACGCGCATTCAGGGAACTCCGTGACTACCAGCGTACCGAACAGGCTCCCCAGCGGAAAAAATTCCACGGCAGAGAAATTGCTCGTGGCCGCGAGCGAGCTGATGATCGAACGCTCCTCGATCGAGATTTCGCTCAGCGACATCGCCCAGAAGTCGGGCGCCAACGCCGCGTTGGTCAAATATCACTTCGGCAACAAGGACGGCCTGTTGCTGGCACTGCTCGCGCGGGATGCCGCGACCGAGATGTCCAATCTCGAATATCTGCTGGCACAGCCGATTACGGCAACCGCGAAGCTCAAGCTGCATATCGGCGGCATCATCCGCGCCTACTACCGGTTCCCCTATATGAACCGGCTGATCCACTATCTCCTGCACGAGACCAACACGGCCTCCGCTGACGAAGTGTCGAAATTCTTCGTGGCGCCGCTGCTCGACTTTCACCGCCGCCTGCTCGCCGAAGGCGTCAGCCAGGGCGAGTTCCGCGCCACCGATCCGGTGCTGTTCTACACCAGCCTGATCGGAGCCTGCGATCATCTGTTCTTTGGCCGGCACGCGATGTCTCGCGCGACCGGCGTCGGCCCGGTCACCGACGACGTCTGCCGGCAATATATCAAGCACATGGAAACGCTGATCTGCGGGGGCATCCTCACGCAAGTCGAGGAAGCTGCCGCGGCCGGATGATCCGGCCGCAACTCTCGAGTCTAGAGAAGAAACGTCCAAGGAAAGGTAGCCTGTCATGGAATTGAAAGACGTAGCCGTTCTCATCACCGGCGGTGGTTCGGGCCTCGGCGAGGCGACCGCCCGCGCTATGGCGGCCAAGGGCGCCAAGGTCGGCGTGATCGACCAGAACAAAGAGAATGCCGAGAAGGTCGCGGCCGAGGTGAAGGGCGTCGCGCTCCATGCCGACGTCACCAGCGAAGAGCAGATCAAGGCCGCGATCGCCAAGGCGGAAGCCGCGCATGGCGTTGCCCGCGTGCTGATGAACTGCGCCGGCATCGGCGGCTCGCAGCGCATCGTCGGCCGCGACGGCGTCTATCCGCTGGAAAAGTTCGCGCGCATCATCAACGTCAATCTGATCGGCACCTTCAACTGCCTGCGGCTGTTCGCCGAGCGCCTTGTCACGATCGAGCCAGTCGGTGAAGAGCGCGGCGTCATCATCAATACGGCCTCGGTTGCCGCTTACGAAGGCCAGATCGGCCAGATCGCCTATTCGGCCTCGAAGGGCGGCGTCGTCGGTTTGACTTTGCCGGCCGCGCGCGATCTCGCCAGCCAGAAGATCCGCGTCAACACCATCGCGCCCGGCCTGTTCTTCACGCCGCTGCTGATGGGGCTGAACGAGGAGGCTCGCAAGAGCCTGGGCGCGCAGGTGCCGCATCCCTCTCGTCTCGGCGATGCCAAGGAATACGGCTCGCTCGCCGTGCACATCGTCGAGAATCCGATGCTCAACGGCGAGACCATCCGCCTCGACGGTGCCATCCGCATGGCGCCGAGGTAGCTCTCTTCCCTTCTCCCCTTGCGGGAGAAGGTGGCGCGAAGCGCCGGATGAGGGGTCTCTATTCGCGGAGACAGACCCCTCACCCAAACGAATTCCGGGCTAGCGACGTACATGCCCTCTCCCACAAGGGGAGAGGGCGCAATAACCGCCACTCAAAGAGCGGATCCAGGAGCGCCCCCATGTCCCAACCGCTGCTGATCGAGCATGACGACGGCGTCGACCGGGTGACGCTCAATCGGCCCGAGCACCTCAACGCGCTCGATCCCGCGCTGATCGATGCGCTCAACGTTTATTTCCAGGGCCTCCAGCGTAACCGCGACACGCGCGTCGTCGTGCTCCGGGGCGCTGGTAAGAATTTTTGTGCGGGCCTTGATCTCAAGGCTGCGATGGCCCGCCGTGCCGGCCAGCAGGAGCCGCCTGGCGTCACGGAGTCGCTGGACTCGCAGCGGCGTATCGCCGACATCGTGATGCTGATGCGGCGTTGCCCGCAACCGATCCTGTCGCTGGTGCAGGGCGCGGCGGCCGGCGGCGGCTTTGCGCTGGCGCTCGCCTCCGACATTCGCATCGCGACGAAGTCGGCGCGGATGAACTGCGCCTTCATCAAGCTCGGCCTCGGCGGCTGTGACATCGGCACCAGCTATTTCCTGCCGCGGCTGGTCGGCGTGTCCGTGGCGTCGGAGCTGATCCTCACCGGCCGGTTCATCGGCGCCGAGCGCGCGCTGGCGGTCGGGCTGGTCTCGGAGGTCGTCGACGAGGACAAGCTCGACGCCGCGGCTGAGCCTTATGTCGACGCAATGATGACGGCTTCGCCCGTCGGCCTGCGTCTGTCCAAGGAATGCCTCAACATGAGTGTCGACGCGGGATCGCTGGAGGCCGTTATCGCCATGGAAGATCGCAACCAGGTCCTGTGCAGCCGTTCCGAGGAATTTTCGGAAGGCATCAGGGCCTTCCTTGAGAAGCGAAAGCCTGTCTATATCAAGCGCTGAACGAGAACGATCCGCAAAGGACGATAATTCCGGGAGACGCAAAATGAGTGGAAGCGCGGCGGCTGTGATGACGAAGCCCGCCTTTCGCAAGATCGAGTGGCTCGCGCGCGACATCGACGTCGAGCGCCGCGACGACGGCACGGTAGTGCTGAAGTCGCGCATTCCGCTGCAAGCTTACGAGACGCACATCCCGGCGTCGCTGGCCAAATGGGCGAAGGAAGCGCCCGAGCGCATCTGGCTCGCCCAGCGCGGTGGCGCGAACCGCGCATGGCGCAAGGTATCCTATGGCGAAGCCAAGCGCACCGTGGATGCGCTGACCCAAGGCCTGCTCAATCTCGGACTCGATGGTCGCCCCGTTGCGATCCTCTCCGGCAATTCGATCGAGCATGCGCTGATGACGCAGGCCGCGATGCAGGCGCGTGCGCCCGCGGCGCCGGTGTCGCCGGCCTACTCGCTGATGAGCCACGATCACGTCAAGCTGAAGTACCTATTCGACCTGATCAAGCCGGCCGTGGTGATGGTGCAGGACGGGCCGACGTTCGAGAAGGCGCTCAAGGCGATCGATCTCACCGGCGTCACGGTGGTTCACGTCGCGCGTCCCTGTGACGGCATCAAGAGCGTCAGCTTTGCCGAGCTTGCGGCAACGCCGGTAACCGCCGATGTCGATGCGTCGATCGCGAAGATCACGCCGCAGACGGTCGGAAAACTGCTTTTCACCTCCGGCTCGACCGGCATGCCCAAGGCCGTCATCAATACGCAGGAGATGATGTGCGCCAATGCGGCGATGATGATGCAGGTGCGGCCGCGCTCGGCTGATGGCCCTGTTGCGACCATGCTGGACTGGATGCCGTGGAATCACACCATGGGCGGCAACGCGGCGTTCCACCCGATCCTGGTCGATGGCGGCACGCTCTATATCGACGACGGCCGGCCGATGCCGGGCCAATTCGAGGAGACGCTGCGAAACCTGCGCGAGATTTCGCCGACCTATTACGCCAACGTGCCGGCCGGCTATGCGGCGCTCGCCGCCGCCATGGAGAAGGACGATGCGCTCTGTCGCTCCTTCTTCAAGAACCTCTCGATCATGGCCTATGGCGGCGCGCGCCTGCCCGACGATCTCTACGACCGCATGCAGGCCCTCGCGGTGAAGACCACCGGCGAGCGCATCGTGTTCTACACCGGCTGGGGTTCGACCGAGACCGCGCCGACCTCGACCGGCACCTATTGGGACACCGAGCGCGTCGGCCTGATCGGCCTGCCATTCCCCGGTGTCGAGCTGAAGATGGTGCCGTGCGGTTCGAAATACGAATTACGCCTGCGCGGCGTCAACGTCACGCCGGGCTATTTCGGCCAGCCTGATCTCACCAAGAAGATGTTCGACGAGGAGGGCTATTACTGCATCGGCGATGCCGGCGTTTTCGTCGACGATGCCGATCCGGTGAAGGGCATCATCTTTGCCGGCCGTGTGGTCGAGGATTTCAAGCTCACCACCGGCACCTTCGTGCATGTCGGCTCACTCCGCACCGATGCCATCGCCGCAGCGACGCCTGTCGTGCACGACGCGCTGGTCGCGGGGCAGGACCGGGCCTTCATCGGCCTGCTCGCCTGGCCAAACCTGCACGCCTGCCGGCAACTTGTCGGCAACGCCGATCTCAGCTTCGAGGACGCAGTGAAGCATCCCGAGGTGATCGCCTGCTTCAGGCGTGGGTTGGAGGCTCACAACCGGGACTGTGAAGGCGCCAGCAGCCGCATCATCGCGCGGGCCATGTTGATGGTCGAGCCGCCCTCGATCGACGGCAACGAGCTCACCGACAAGGGTTACATCAACCAGCGCGCCGGCCTCGAACGCCGCGCCGCGCTGGTCGAGCGGCTCTATGCCGAGAAGCCGGATGAAGGTGTGATCGTGTTGCGATGAAGACGGTAGGATGGGTCGAGCGCAGCGAAACCCATCATTCTTGCTCAGACAATCGATGGGTATCGCTTCGCTCCACCCATCCTACAAAACAGCAATAATAGGGTAGCCCGCCATGAACTTCGACTTCTCCGACGACCAGAAGCAGCTCCGCGATCAGGCGCGCAAATTCCTCACCGAAAAATGCTCGCCGAAGGCGGTGCGTGTGGTGCTCGACGGCAAGGCTCCCTACGACAAGGAGCTGTGGAAGGGCCTCGCCGAGATGGGTTTCCTCGGCGTCGCGATCCCCGAGGAGTTCGGCGGTGCCGGCGCCGGCGCCGGCCATCTCGAACTCTGCGTGATCGCGGAGGAGATGGGCCGCGCGAACGCGCCGGTGCCGTTCTCCTCCACCGTCTATCTTGCCGCCGAAGCGCTGCTGATCGCCGGCAGCGACGCGCAGAAGAAGAAATGGCTGCCAGCGATTGCCTCGGGCGAGGCGATCGGCACGCTGGCGCTGTTCGAGGGCAAGGGCAATCCGGCGCCGAAGAACATCAAGCTGACGGTCACCAATGGCGTGCTCAACGGCGTCAAGAAGCCGGTTGCCGACGGCGCGATCGCCGATTTCGCGGTGGTCGCCGCGCGGACGGGAACGAGCGGACGTGATGGTGACATCTCGCTGTTCCTGGTCGATCTCAAGGCCGGTGGTATCGAGGTCAAGAGCCTCACCAATCTCGATCCGACCCGCGGGCAGGCCGAGATCTCGTTCAAAGACTGCAAGGCCGAGCCGCTTGGCGCGGCTGGCGAAGGCTGGAGCATTTTAACCCAGGTGCTCGATCGCGCCGCGGTGCTCTGTGCGTTCGAGCAGGTCGGCGGCTCCGACCGCGCGCTGGAGATGGGCCGCGACTACGCGCTCGACCGTATCGCCTTCGGCCGCCAGATCGGTTCGTTCCAGGCGGTCAAGCACATGCTCGCCGACATGTATGTGTCGGCGACTCTGGCGCGCTCCAACAGCTATTACGGCGCCTGGGCACTCTCGACCAACGCGGCTGAATTGCCGGAAGCCGCTGCTGCCGCGCGCATCAGCGCGACGCAGGCGTTCCAGCACTGTGCCAAGAACAACATCCAGGTTCACGGCGGCATGGGCTTCACCTGGGAGTTCGACTGCCACATGTACTACCGCCGCGCCAACGCGATGGCGCTCGGGCTCGGCAGCCTCAGCTATTGGGAAGACCAGTTGATCGACCGCATGCGGAAGAAGAATGCGGCGTGATGATGGATGCGTAGGATGGGTAGAGCGCAGCGAAACCCATCACCATACGAAGATTGAAAGAGATGGGTTTCGCTGCGCTCTACCCACCCTACGAGATGAACGGCGCGGCCGAGGACTGAGACCATGAACTTCGACGACACCCCGCAGGAAGCCGAATTTCGCGCCACCGCCCGTGCCTGGATCGGTGCCAACGCGCCAAAGCAATACGAGGACGAGCTGCGCAAATCCTCGCTCGGCCGCACTGCGCTCAAGAGCGCTGACATTCTCGAGGTCGCGAAAGCCTGGCAGAAAAAGAAGGCGGATGCCGGCTGGGCCTGCCTGCACTGGCCGAAGGAGTATGGCGGGCGCGGCTCATCGCCGATCGAGCGCGTGATCTGGCAGCAGGAAGAAGGGCCCTTTGGCCAACTCTCCCGCATGTTCATCATCGGCCACGGCATGTGCGGGCCGACCATGATGGCATTCGCGCGCGAGGAGCATAAGCGCACTTATCTGCCGCCGCTGGCCTCGGGCGAAAAGGTCTGGTGTCAGCTGTTCTCCGAGCCCGCCGGCGGTTCCGATGTCGCAGGCCTGCGCACGCGCGCCGAGAAGGACGGCGACGACTGGGTCATCAACGGCCAGAAGATTTGGACCTCGGGCGCGCATTATTCCGACTACGGCATCTTGCTGACCCGTACCGATCCCACCGTGCCCAAGCACAAGGGCCTCACCATGTTCTTCCTGGACATGAAGAGCCCCGGCGTCGAGGTGCGGCCGATCAAGCAGGCCAGCGGCGCCTCCGACTTCAACGAGGTCTATTTCACTAATGTCCGCATTCCCGATCATCAGCGCCTCGGCGAGGTCGGCGATGGCTGGAACGTTTCGCTGACCACGCTGATGAATGAGCGCAGCGCGATCGGCGCGGCCGTCTCGACCGGTTTCCCGGAGCTGTTCGAGTATTGCTCCAGCTTGATGCTCGACGACGGCCCCGCGATTGAGGATCGCGCGGTGCGCTCGAAATTGGCGAACTGGGCGGTGAAGGCGAGCGGGCTGAAATACACCAGCATGCGCGCGATCTCGGCGCTGTCGAAAGGCGAGCGGCCGGGGCCGGAGAATTCCATCGGCAAGCTGGTGGCGGGCTCGATGATCCAGGACGTCGCGACCTACGCGCTCGATTTGCAAGGCGCGAGCGGGGTGATCAGCGGCGAGGATGCCGAGCTCGCCGGCCGTTTCCAGGCGATGCTGCTGCGTGCGCCCGGCACCCGCGTCGAAGGCGGCACCGACGAGATCATGCGCAACATCATCGCGGAGCGGGTGCTGGGCCTGCCCGGCGATATCAGGGTCGACAAGGACGTGCCGTTCAACAAGATCCCGACGAAGGGAAGAGGCTGATCGTGTCCCGGACGCGGTGCGGCACGAAGGGCCGCTCCGCAGAGCCGGGACCCAGAAGGCTACAATGGGCCCCGGCTCTGCAGCGCACCGCTTCGCGCTGCGCCGCGTCCGGGGCACGAGAGAGGAGAGCTCGAAGATGAATTTCGATGACACCCCGCAGGAAGCCGCATTCCGCGCTACCGCGCGCCAATGGGTCGACGCCAATGCGCCGAAAGAGCTGCACGTCGAGCTGTCAAAATCCTCGCTCGGCCGCATTCGGCTTGCCAAGCAAGATATCGTCGAGGTCGGCAAGGCCTGGCAGAAGAAGAAGTTCGAAGGCAATTGGGCCTGCCTGCACTGGCCGAAGGAATATGGCGGCCGTGGCGCGACGCCGATCGAGAAGGTGATCTGGCAGCAGGAAGAGGGCGTCTACGGCAAGCTGACGCAGCCGTTCCAGATCGGCGAGGGCATGTGCGGTCCGACCGTGATGGCCTTCGGCAGCGAGGATGCCAAGCGCCGCTATTTGCCGAAGCTGGCCTCGGGCGAGGAGATCTGGTGCCAGCTGTTCTCCGAGCCGTCGGCAGGTTCGGACGTCGCAGGCTTGCGCACCCGCGCGGAGAAGAAAGGCGACAATTGGGTCGTCAACGGCCAGAAGATCTGGACCTCGGGCGCGCATTACTCCGACTACGGTCTCCTGATCGCGCGGACCGATCCGAACGTGCCGAAGCACAAGGGCCTCACCATGTTCTTCCTGGACATGAAGAGCCCCGGCGTCGAGGTGCGTCCGATCAGGCAGGCCAATGGCATGCAGGAGTTCAACGAGGTCTATTTCACCGACGTCGTGATCCCAGACAGCCAGCGGCTAGGGGCCGTCGGCGAAGGCTGGAGCGTGTCGCTGACCACGCTGATGAACGAGCGCATGTCGATCGGCTCGCGCCTTGCGACCGGCGTGCCTGAGATGTTCGAGTTTTGCTCCAATCTGATGCTGGAGGATGGCCTCGCGATCGACGATCCCGCGGTGCGTTCCAGGCTCGCGAGCTGGGCGGCGAAGTCGAGCGGGCTGAAATACACCAGCTATCGCACGATCTCGGCGCTGTCGAAGGGCGAGCGGCCGGGTCCGGAGAATTCGATCGGCAAGCTGGTGTCGGGCATGATGCTGCAGGACATCGCGACCTATGCCATGGACCTGCAAGGCGCGGCCGGTGCTCTCACGGGCAGCGACGAGGAGACGGTGCAGGGCCAGTTCCAGCAGATGCTGCTATCCTCGCCCTCGATGCGCATCGCCGGCGGCACCGACGAGATCCTGCGCAACATCATCGCCGAGCGCGTGCTGGGACTGCCCGGCGACATCCGCGTCGACAAGGACGTGCCGTACAACAAGATTCCGACCAAGGGGCGGTAGACGTGACTTGTAGGGTGGATTAGCGGAGCGTAATCCACCACGTCTGTAGACGCGGAAACAAGAGAGGTGGGTTGCGCCGGGCGGTTTGCGCTTCGCGCAATCCGCGAGGCTAACCCACCCTACGAAGAAAGCGACGCGAGCTGAATCATGGACGCTACCGTCAAACAAAACGACCGCATCGGCGTGCTCGAAGAGCTGCTCAACGAGCGCTACTCCGTCCGCGCCTTCCATCCCAAAGAGGTCGACCGCGCGACGATCGAGCATGTGCTGACCACCGCGCAGCGCACTGCGTCCTGGTGCAACAGTCAGCCCTGGCAGGTCATCATCGCCAGCGGCGAGGCCAAGGAGCGCTTCCGCCAGCTGATCTACACGGAGGCTTCCGGCGGTCTCGGCGACGATTACGATTTCACGCCGCCGCGCGAATATGTCGGTGTCTATCTGGAACGCCGCCGCGAGAGCGGCTTTCAGCTCTACAACACGCTCGGCATCGCCCGCGGCGACAGAAGCGCCTACGCCAGGCAGGCGCTGGAGAACTACAATTTCTTCGGCGCGCCACATGTCGCCATCATTCACACCAACGAGCCGCTCGGCGTCTACGGTGCGATCGATTGCGGCGCCTATGTCTCCAATTTCATGCTGGCCGCGCAGGCGCTCGGGCTCGGCACGATTCCGCAGGCGGCACTCGCGCGGCATTCCGGACTGATCCGCCGTCACTTCAATCTGCTCGACGATCGCCGCGTCGTCTGCGGCATTTCGTTCGGCTATGCCGACGACGCTCACAAGGTCAACAGCTACCGCACCTCGCGCGCCAGCGTGGCCGAGACAGTGACCTTCGCGGACGAGTGATCAAGCGGCGTAGCTCTGCGCCATCGTTATCGGACGCGCGCGAAGGCGGCCGCGGAAGCGGCCGCCTTCATCTTCATCTTCATCTAAGTCCTTGAGGACGCCGGCCGTCAGCCGCCGCTGCCGCCGATCACGGCCCGCACGGTCTCGTCCGGGCCAAAATCCTCGGCGCCATCGACATAGAGCAGCGCGGCGAGCTTCGAGCGCGCGCGGTTGACGCGGCTCTTGATCGTGCCGACTGCACAGCCGCAGATCGAGGCCGCGTCTTCGTAGGAGAAGCCGGAGGCGCCGACCAGAATCAGCGCTTCACGCTGGTCCTGCGGAAGCTTGTCGAGCGCCGTGCGAAACTCCTCGAACTCGAGATGCGCGTTCTGCGACGGCTGTGTCTTCAGCGTCTTGGCGTAGTTGCCTTCAGCATCCTCGACCTCGCGCCGCCGCTTGCGATAGTCGGAGCGGAAAAGGTTGCGCAGGATCGTGAACAGCCATGCCGGCAGATTGGAGCCAGGCTGGAACGAGTCGATGTTGGCCAGCGCGCGGAGCAGCGTCTCCTGGACCAAATCATCGGCGCGGTCCGCATTGCCGCTGAGCGAAATGGCGAACGCGCGCAGACTGGGCACGGCCGCCAGGATGTCGTTACGCAGGGAGTCCGTGAGAGGCATTAATCCCTCCCATTGTTGTCGTTGGATCCGCCTTCATGTCCCACGTGGGGTGTCGCTCCTGGCGCATCAAGCTTCTTGATCAGTTCTGCGAACCGATCTGGAACCCCTTGTCGCACCACATCATCATACATGGCGCGCAACTGGTGCCCGATCCGGGATTGTATCTCCGGAGTGAGGCCTCCCTTGCCGGGGGTCGTGCTTCTGCTGGCTTGAGACTTGAGATCTTTCATGACCTGTTCCACGTTTCCCCGAGTTAAGTGACTGTAAAATCGAGAGGTTTTCTCAACCGGGAGCCGTTCCCTGGATAGGCTCAATTCCAGGTTCGAGAAAAAGTTCCCGCTCGGACGGAACTTTTCTTGGCCTGAGGCGTAATCAGCCGAGCAGGGGAACCCGGGCCCCCCTCGGATTGCCTGGACGTCAAGGTTGGCCCGAAGATGAATGGAGTGGGGATGTCCCGTTCACAGCTTGTTGCTGAACACTTGCCCTTATTGCGCCGGTACGCACGCGCCCTGACGGGCAGCCAGGCCTCCGGTGACGCCTATGTCGCAGCCATGTTGGAAGCCATGCTGGGGGATCCCTCGGTGCTCGACGAGAGCCATGGGCCGCGCGCGGGCCTGTTCCGGCTGTTCACCCAGATCTGGAATTCGGTCTCCGTCAATGATGATTCCGAGGTGACGACCTTGCCGATGCCGCCCGAGCGTCGGTTGTCGAACATCACGCCGCTGCCGCGCCAGGCCTTCCTGCTGCTCTCGCTGGAGGGATTCTCGGAAGAGGAAGTCGGCTACATCCTTGGCACCGACGTCGCCGAGACGCGGCGGCTTGCGGATGCCGCCGGACGCGAGATGGCCGCCGAGATCGCCACCGATGTGCTGATCATCGAGGACGAGACCTTCATCGCCATGGACCTCGAGAGCCTGGTGAAGAATCTCGGCCACAACGTCGTCGGCGTTGCCCGCACGCATGCCGATGCGGTGGCGCTGGCCAAGAACAGGCGGCCCGGCCTGATCCTCGCCGACATCCAGCTTGCCGATGGCTCGTCGGGCCTCGACGCCGTCAACGAGCTGCTGCGCACCTTCGAGGTGCCGGTGGTGTTCATCACCGCGTATCCGGAGCGCTTCCTCACCGGCGAGCGGCCCGAGCCGGCGTTCCTGATCTCAAAACCGTTCCAGCCCGCGATGGTGTCGGCGGTGGCGAGCCAGGCGCTATTCTTCCAGCGCAACTCGCGCAACCGCGCGCCGAAGGCGCCAGCGGCTTAGGGAACGCTTGCATCGAAAAGAGGACGGCGCGCTGCAAGGCGCGCCGTTTTTTGCGTTCGCCAGCGCTTGGTTTCAGCAGCCTCGGCAGACGCTGTTGAGCTTGGTCTTCAACTTGGCTTCGTCCTCGATCCATGACGATGTACTGGACTGTCCCTTGGGCAAGGTCCCATCCAACGTCATGAGGACGGTGACGCTCTGGAGGTCGTCGTTCGCCTCGGGGGGCGTCTTCGGAAATGGTGCGGCCCGCTCGACCATTGCAAGAGCTGCTGCATCGAGTAGTCGGGAGCCTGTGCTCTCGATCAGTGCGTTCGAGATCAACTTGCCTGCGCGGTCGACCACGAATGTGACGCCGGCGTCGCCTCTCTGACCCATCGCCTCCGGAGGAAATGCCCTGTTGCGCCAGACGTGCTCGGTCACCGCTTTGCGCCAGGCAGCCATGGCGTCGGGTACCGTGGAAGCGGGCATCGGTGCGACGGTCACTAACCCCACGGGCGGCACCTGAAATCGACGTCCACTGAAGATGATCGGCACGGTGAAAGAGAACGACGTCTCTACCAATTCCGCAGGCGCCTCCGGGAACGGTTGAGCGCGCTCGACGATCGCAAGCGCGGCAGCATCGAGCGGTGGAGAGCCGGTGCTTTCCACCAAGGTTCGCGAGATCAGTTTACCGGACCGGTCCATGACCAATGCAACCTTGGCCTCACCGGTCTGACCCATTGCAGCGGGTGGAAATTGCGTTCTGCTCGCGATGTGCGCCGTCAGCCGCATCTTCCAGGCCTTGACGTTGTCGCTTGGCCTGTCGGCCAGCGCATGCGCGGGGAAAGCCGCCACCAATCCAAGAAGCGCGGCCATTAAAAGGAATCTCATCTGCATCGATCCGGATATTAATCGCCATCAGGTTGATTGCAAGGATCGCTGCTCGTATCGCGTTTGCGTAGGTGTGAGCAATTCGAAGGGCTGGGAAGCCCGCTTGACGGCGACTGAATTGCCCCGTTGATACGTGGGACCGATGACGCCTGTCGCGACGCCAAACCGTCTGGAGAATTCGCATGTTGGACCAGCAACTCCTCGATCGCCTCGCCATCCGCGACCTCGTCGAGAACTGGGCGGTCTGGCGCGATGCCGGTGACTGGGAGCGGTTTGCCACGGTCTGGCACGAAGAGGGCTGGATGTCCGCCACCTGGTTTCAGGGGCCGGCGCGGGATTTCATGCGCGTCAGCCAGGAGGGGTTCGCCAGGGGCGTGCGCATCCTGCATTTCCTTGGCGGCACCAGCATTGATCTCGCAGGCGAGCGGGCCATCGCGCAGACCAAGATGACGATCTCGCAGCGTGCCCCGGTGCACGACGTCGTTTGCGACGTTGTCTGCACCGGGCGCTTCTACGATTTCCTGGAAAAGCGGCAGGGAAAATGGGGCATCGTCCGCCGCCAGCCGATCTATGAGAAGGACCGGATCGACCCGGTCGATCCCGCCGCGACGCTTCAGCTCGACCAGAAGGCGCTGGCCGCGCTCCCGGAAGGCTATCGCCACCTCGCCTACATGCAGGAGCTGATCGGTTACAAGGTCAAGCGCGACATGCCGGGCCTGATCGGACCCGAGGTCGAGAAGCTCTATGGCGAAGGGCGCGACTGGCTGGCGGGGAAGTGAACCCCAGAAAAAAGTAAGGCGCGACTGGCATCACCACAGTCGCGCCCTACGTCACCGGCTTATGGGGCAGGGGGGAATAGCCGGCTGTTGAGACGACTCCAGTCTGCGAAAGTCGTTCCACCCCTCGCGAAATATTTTGCGCACGCTGTCGTATTTGTCGCACACGGTTAAGTGATCGTAACCGCTGAGAACCCCTGATCCTTCCCCGGCGTTGTTCCCGTGATCGCCATGGGGCGAGGGATCGACAGCCATGTCACAGATTCATAAGGTATTTTTGAGCGTCGTCGCCGCTGCTGCGACGCTCGGTGCCGTGCAACTGGCCTCGGGTCATGATCTGGCAGACCGCTGGCAGGCGGTCGCCGACAAGGCCGACAAGCCCGGCCACAATGTCAATCGGACCGGCAAGGCCGACCGGCTCGCCGAGATCAAGCAGGCAGCTGTTCCGACCCGCACCGTTTCGATGCGGCTGAATGACCTCGCCGACACCTCGGTGCTGCTGCGGGTCCCCGCGGTGATCGAGACCGGCAATGCCAAGCCGCCGGTGCTGCTCCAGAACCAGAAGAAGGTGCGCAACAGGCCGACGATCGCCTGCGAGCCGATGGTCAGCTCCCTGACCGAGGTCGCAAAGCTGCTCCAGCCCGGCCGCTGCGTGACCTGATCCGCCCGGGCGCCGGATAGATCGTTCTCCCGCCTGGAGGACGATTCTTCACGTCCACTTGATCCTCTCCACGCTGGCGTTATATCCCGGGTTTCTTCCCTTTCGTTTTGACCGGGTAAACGCATGACGACGTCAGACACGGCTGTGCATACGCAGCCCTTCCAGGCCGAGGTTTCCGAGCTTTTGCACCTGATGGTGCACTCCGTCTATTCGGAGACCGACATCTTTCTGCGCGAGCTCGTCTCCAACGCCTCGGACGCCTGCGACAAGCTGCGCTATGAGGCGATCGCAACCCCTTCGCTGCTCGGCGAGGGCGATGCGCTCAAGATCCGGATCATCCCGAACAAGGCGGCCGGGACGCTCACGATCGCCGACAACGGAATCGGCATGGAGCGGCAGGAGCTGATCGACCATCTCGGCACCATCGCCCGCTCCGGCACCAAGGCATTCGTGTCGAAGCTGAAGGAGGCCAAGGACGGCCTTGGCCTGATCGGCCAGTTCGGAGTCGGCTTCTATTCCGCCTTCATGGTCGCCGACAAGATCGTCGTGATCAGCCGCCGCGCCGGCGAGAGCGACGTCTGGACCTGGACGTCCTCCGGCGGCTCCGGCTTCGAGATCGCCCGTGCCAGCGACGAGGAGGCGGCGCGCCTGGCGCGCGGCACCGAGATCGTCCTGCACCTGAAGGACGACGCAAAGAAATATCTTGAGAGCTTTGAGATCGAGCGCATCGTCGGTGCCTATTCCGACAACATCCTGTTCCCGATCGAGCTGGTGCCGGAAGAGGGCGAGCCCCGTCAGATCAATTCGGCTAGTGCGCTGTGGCAACGCTCGAAATCCGAGCTGACGCCGGAGGACTACAAGAAGGCCTATCAGCAGATCGCCTCCGCCTTTGACGATTCCGCGATGACGCTGCATTACCGCGCCGAAGGCCGCTACTCCTACGCCGTGCTGCTGTTCGCGCCCTCGACCAAGCCGTTCGACCTGTTCGAGCCGAACCGCAAGGGCCGGGTGAAGCTTTACGTCCGCCGCGTCTTCATCACCGATGATGCCGATCTGCTCCCGGGCTATCTGCGCTTCATCCGCGGTGTCGTCGACAGCGAGGATCTCCCGCTCAACATCTCCCGCGAGATGCTGCAGAACAATCCGCAGCTGGCGCAGATCCGGAAAGCCGTGGCGACCCGGGTCGTGTCCGAGCTCGAAAGCCTGGCCGAGAAGGATCCGGAGAACTTCGCCAAGATCTGGGACGCCTTCGGAGCGGTGATCAAGGAAGGCATTTACGAGGATTTCGAGCGGCGCGAAAAGCTGCTGGCACTGTCGCGCTTCACGACGACGTCGGGCGAGACGCGCTCGCTGAAGCAGGTCATCGCCGATTTCAAGCCGAACCAGACCGAGATCTATTATCTCGTCGGCGACAGCATCGAGCGGCTGAAATCCAATCCGCGGCTGGAGGCCGCAACCGCGCGCGGCATCGAGGTGCTGCTGCTGTCCGATCCCGTCGATGCGTTCTGGACCTCGATGCCGTCGGAGTTCGACGGCAAGCCGCTGAAGTCACTGAGCCAAGGCGATCTCAATCTCGACCTGATTCCGCGCGTCGATGACAAGGACGAGGCAAAGAAGGACGAGCCCGAGGCGGATGAAGCGGCCACCATCGCCGTGATCAAGGCCGCGCTCGGCGAGCGTGTCAGCGACGTCAAGGCCTCGACGCGCCTCACCAGCTCGGCCTCCTGCCTCGTCGCCGACAGCCAGGGCCCGAGCCGCGAGCTCGAACGCATCCTGTCGCAGCAGAACCGCGGCATGAAGACCAAGCCGATCCTGGAGATCAATCTGCGCCATCCGATGGTGGGCGCGATCACCAAGGCGCAAGCCGGCTCGAAGGCGGTCGACGATCTCAGCCTGCTCCTGCTCGAGCAGGCGCAGATCCTGGACGGCGAGTTGCCGGAAGACCCGGCTGCGTTTGCCGCAAGGCTGAACCGGCTCGTGCTGCAGGGGCTCGGCGCCTAGCGCCGCAGCCCGCAGCGCTCACCTTGCCGTCATCTGTCCCTAGGAACAGTCGCCTCCGGCCTGGTGTTATGCCATACGAGGCTGCCGGCATCAGATCCGCCGATGCCGTCGATTCGAGGATTAAGTCCATGCGCCTGTCGATTTTGACCCTCACCGCGATTGCCGCGCTGTTCGTCGCGGCAGATGCCAGCGCCCAGACCTATGATCCGCGCTACCCGGTGTGCATGCACGTTTACACGCCCGGCGGCGGCTTCGGCGGTGGCGGAGGCGATTATTTCGACTGCTCCTTCACCTCGCTGCCGCAGTGCCGCGCGACCGCGTCGGGCCGCTCGGCGAGCTGCGACGTCAACCCCTACTACGCCTTCGACCAGCCGCCGCCGCAGCCGCGCCGGCGTCACAAGAAGGTGCACTAGCGAATCCGCGATGCCTCGTACCGGAACACAGTTCATGCGCTTCTCGTTCGGAATGGTCGTGACCGTGGGCGCGGTGCTCGCAGCCGCGCCGTCGCATGCGCAGACTTTTGATCCGCGCTATCCCGTCTGCATGCACGTTTATTCAGGTGCGAACGGGGGAGGTGGGGAGTGGTACGACTGCTCCTTCACCTCGTTGCCCCAGTGCCGCGCCACGGCCTATGGCCGATCCGCGATCTGCGATCTCAATCCGTATTATCCGGTTCACGCGCCGCCGCCGCACTTGCGCTACAGGCGTAGCGGCTAGCGTCGGCAGGTGCTGCGCGCTACTCCTTCCTGCCCCCACAGCTCGACCACCTTGCGCCAGCGCGATCGGTCTCGGCCGTCACCATGCCGCGAACTCACCGGCCTTGCCGTGGCAGCGGTAGAGGATGGCTAGAGTTAACCGCGCCCTAACAGAGTTTTACCTTGTCTCTTAACACCTGGGCAGGGCGCGGGGGCTAGATTGCCTGATGTCAGCAGGCGGCCCGAAAGAATCAACGGCATGACCACCGGTGTCATCGAACGACAAAACGTCGCGCGCGCGCCTTCGGCTTCAAAGATATGGCTGAAGGCCATCGAGCTTACGGCCCGGATCGAGACGCTGCCGGGGCGTCTGTTCGCCGACGTCATCGACGATTGGGCGCAGCGCCAGCCCGACCGCGTCGCGCTGATCACCGACGACGCAAGCCTCGACTATGAAGGCCTGTCGAAGCGCATCAACCGCTACGCGCGCTGGGCGCGCTCGGCCGGCGTGGCCAAGGGTGATACAGTTGCCTTGATCATGCCGAACGGCATCGATTATGTCGCGGCCTGGCTCGGCATCAGCCGGATCGGCGGTGTGGCGGCGCTGCTCAACACCAAGCTGGTGGGACCCTCGCTCGCGCATTGCCTCGATGTCGCAAAGCCCCTGCATATCATCGTTGCGCATGAGCTGACGGAGATGCTGGAGAGCGCAACGCCGCATCTGAAGACGCAGGCCAAGGTCTGGACGCATGGCGATGCCCGCAGCGAGCGCGCCATCGACGTCGCCCTCGCGGCGCTGGACGACGCTTCCCTTTCGCCGGAGGAGCGCGGTGAGGTCACCGTCGATGACCGTGCGCTGCTGATCTACACATCAGGCACCACCGGCCTGCCGAAGGCTGCCAGCATCAGCCACCGCCGCATTCTCAATTGGGGCTTTTGGTTCGCCGGCCTCACCGGCGCGAGCCCGCAAGACCGGCTCTACGATTGCCTGCCGCTGTTCCACTCGGTCGGCGGCATCGTCGCGCCCTGCAGCATGCTCGCTGCCGGCGGCTCGGTGGTGATCGCGGAGAAATTCTCGGCCTCGCATTTCTGGTCCGACATCGTGCGCCAAGACTGCACGCTGTTTCAATATATCGGCGAGCTCTGCCGTTATCTGCTCAAGGCGGCGCCGTCGGAATATGAGAACCGGCATCGTCTCCGCCTCGTCTGCGGCAACGGCCTGCGCGGCGACATCTGGGAAGACTTTCAGTCGCGTTTTGCCATTCCCCGCATCCTCGAATTCTATGCGGCCACGGAAGGCAATTTCTCGCTGTTCAACGTCGAGGGGCAGCCGGGCGCGATCGGTCGCATCCCGCCGCTGCTGGCGCATCGCTTCCCTGCCAATCTCGTCAAGCTCGACCCCGACAGCGGCGCGCCGCTGCGCAACGAAGAGGGGTTTTGCCTCGCCTGCGCCCG
Organism: Bradyrhizobium sp. AC87j1; assembly: GCF_002936975.1. Lineage (NCBI taxonomy): Bacteria > Pseudomonadati > Pseudomonadota > Alphaproteobacteria > Hyphomicrobiales > Nitrobacteraceae > Bradyrhizobium > Bradyrhizobium sp. AC87j1. The sequence goes on along the minus strand of NZ_PTFE01000021.1, from coordinate 29,891 downwards.
CGGCGAGGCCGGCGAAGCCATCGGCCGCATCGGCACCGCCGATGAAGGCGGCGGCCGGTTCGAGGGCTACACCGACACCGGCGAGACCGAGAAGAAGGTTCTACGCGACGTCTTTGCCAAAGGCGATGCCTGGTTTCGCACCGGCGACCTGATGCGGATCGACGACAAGGGTTTCTTCCATTTCGTCGATCGGATCGGGGACACTTTCCGCTGGAAGGGCGAGAACGTCGCGACCTCGGAGGTGAACGACGCGATGCGCGATTTCACCGGCGTCGTCGATGCCACCACTTACGGCGTCAGCCTCCCCGGCGCCGACGGCCGCGCCGGCATGAGCGCGATCGTCGTCAACGAGGGTTTTGACATTGCGGCGTTGCCCGCACATCTCGCGCAGCGCCTGCCGGCCTATGCGCGCCCCGTCTTCATTCGCATCTCCAGCGAGATCGATGCGACCGAGACATTCAAGCAGAAGAAGGGCGATCTCGCACGGGAAGGGTTCGATCCCGCCGCGATCTCCGATCCGCTGTTCATGGCAGACCCGAAGTCGGGCGCCTATGGGGCGCTCGATACGGTGGCCTATGGGCGAATCGTGGACGGCTCGATCCGGCTGTAAATCCCGCCAAAATTCGCAGATAGGTCCAATTTTATCTGAATTGTCCAAGAAGCCATTTACTTCTGTCGGGTAAACAAGCGGCCATGGGGAGGCGGCCAGCAAGAGCCGCCGCAACACCAACGATAACAAAGCGAGCCAGCCATGTCGGTAAGGTCTAAGGTCATTGACGCGATCCAGCAGATCGCCAAAGAGCAGCACGTCACGCTTCCCGCGCTCTCGGACGATCTGTCGCTGCACGAGACGGGTTTCGACTCGCTCGCCTTCGCCATCCTGGTTGCGCGCCTCGAGGACGAGACCGGCGTCGACCCCTTCACCATCTCCGAGGACGCAGCGTTTCCCGCCACGGTCGGCGATTTCGTGCGGGCCTACGAAAATGTCCCCGCGTGAGATCTTTGCGCTTCGCGACCATCTCGGCGCGGAGCTGACCGGCCGTACGCTGTCGGACGCGCACACCTGCGTGTCGCTGACCGATATCCTGTCGCAGACGGTTCTGGGTGGCCGCTTGCGCGAATTGTCCGGCCGCTCCGTGCTGCTCAAATTGTCCGACCAGCTCCGGTCGGGCCTCGCCATGATCGAGCTCGACGGCATCGCGCGTCGCATGCTGCTGTGCCCGCCCGATCTCAACCCGGCGCATCTCGACGCACTGATCGCGGATGCCGGGATCGATGCCGTCGTGACGGACGAGCCTGATCGTTGGGCCGGCTCAGGCATCGCGCTCATCGTCACCGCGCAATTGCCGCTTGTATCCACCGCGCCCGCCAAGACCGAACGCGCGACGGAATGGCTGATGCTCACCTCGGGCACCTCAGGCGTGCCGAAGATCGCTGGTCACACGCTGGAAGCGCTGACGGGTGCGATTGTTGCCGAAGGGCCCGCGCGCGGCCCGGCGCCGGTCTGGGCGACCTTCTACGACATCCGCCGCTATGGCGGCCTGCAAATCTTCCTTCGCGCCGTCCTTTCCGGCGGCTCGATGGTGCTGTCCGATCCCCATGAGGCGCTCGGCGATCACGTCGCGCGGCTGAAGGCGCGCGGCGTCTCGCACATCTCCGGCACGCCCTCGCACTGGCGCAAGCTCCTGATGAGCGGTTCGGCCGCGCAGTTCACACCGGCTTACGTCCGCCTCTCCGGTGAAATCGCCGACCAGGCGGTGCTCGACGGGCTGAAGGCGGCATTCCCCAAGTCCTCCGTCGGTCATGCCTATGCCTCGACCGAAGCCGGCGTCGGCTTTGCCGTCAATGACGGGCTGGAAGGTTTTCCGGCCGACTATCTCGGCAATCGCAATGGCGTCGAGATGAAAGTGGTCCAAGGGTCGCTGCGTATCCGTTCGACGCGCACCGCGCATGCCTATGTCGGCCGCAATGCCGCCGCGCTCACCGATGACGACGGATTTGTCGACAGCGGCGACATCGTCGAGCTGCGCGGCGAGCGCTACTATTTCGTCGGCCGCCGCGGCGGCATCATCAATATCGGCGGACTCAAGGTCCACCCCGAAGAGATCGAGGCGGTCATCAACCGCCATCCCGACGTGCGGATGTCGCGGGCCAAATCGCGCAAGAGCCCGATCACCGGCGGCATCGTGGTCGCCGACGTGATCCTCACCGAGGGCACCGATCCCGCGCGCGCGAAAGAGATCCGCGACCAGATCCTGGAGCGGTGCCGCGCGCAGCTCGCGTCCCACAAGGTGCCGGCGGTGATCCGCTTCGTCGAGGCGCTCGACGTCACCCCGGCCGGAAAACTGGCGCGCACCGATGCATAATGTCCTCGTCACCGGCGGCAGCCGCGGCATCGGCCTTGCGATCGGCAAGCGCCTCGCCGGCGCCGGCTACAACGTGGTCGCTGCAGCCCGGCGCGAGAGCGAGGAGCTCAAGGCCGCGATTGCGGAGTCCGAAGGGCGCCTGCATTTCCGCGCCTGCGACCTTGCCGTGATCGACGCCATTCCGGCTTTTGCAAAACTCGTGCGCGACGAGTTCGGCCCCACCTACGGCCTTGTCAACAATGCCGGCCTCGGCACCGAAGGCCTGCTCGCCACCATGCATAATTCCGAGATCGAGGCGCTGGTTCAGCTCAACGTGCTGTCGCCGATCATCCTCACCAAATATGTCGCGCGGCAGATGATGGCCGACGGCACTGGGCGCATCATCAACATCTCCTCGATCATCGCGACCACCGGCTACAACGGCCTGTCGGTCTATGGCGCGACCAAGGCGGCTGCCACAGGCTTCACCCGCTCGCTGGCGCGCGAGGTCGGCAAGCTCGGCATCACCGTGAATGCGATTGCGCCGGGTTTCATCGACACCGAGCTCACGCACAATCTGTCCGACGAGGCCCGCAAGCGCATCACCAGCCGCAGCGCGCTGCGCCGCCTGCCGGAAACGGACGACGTCGCGCGCATGGTGGAATATCTGCTCGGCGAGGGTGGTCGCAACGTGACAGGGACGGTGTTCACCATCGATGCGGGAAACACGGCGTAAGCGGAACTCCGCCGTCACAATTGAATTGATCCGGCACAATGACATTCAGCCGGATTTGGTCGTAAGATGCTCCGCAATCGATTGGGTTACGTCAATCGATCTGCCCTAATCGACAGGGAGCAGTCCATGACCATGCCCAACATGACCGCTTCAAATCAGGGCCGGACCGAGCAATCCCGCGCGAAGCAGGACGATGCCCGTTGCCCGCCGATGACGCACCAGAATTCCGGCGGTCATGGCCACGAAATGTATCCGCAGCAATTCGTACGCCTGGTCGGCTGCCATGATGCGTCTCTCGATAGCTTGCGCAAGCGTCAGGACGAGAAGCTGCATTAGCAGCTCACGTCCGGTGCTTCGGCAAGTCTTTCGGCAGGTCAATTCGTTCGTGTGAAAATTCCGGCGGCCCTTCGGTGAGGCGGCGGATGCGGCGGTCGCGCTCGTCCACGGGCAATGCCGGATCGAGCAGCGTCTCGATCTCGTGGATCGCGATCTCTTCGATCCTGGTGGCGTCCGATGCGATCGGATGCGCCGAGGAGTGGACCGGGGGCGCGATCTTCAGGCCCAGCTCGATCAGCTTGCAGATCGCATCCGAGCGGGTCAGCTGATGGGCTTCAGCCCAGGCATCGACGGCTGCAGTCAGTCTTTCGGGCATCTTCACCGCGCTGATCGGGTCGATGCCCGTGCGCCGGCGGACCGGAGAGGTGGATTCCTTGCTGCCGAAGTCTGACACCTCGATCATCCCATGCAACCCTTGGAGCTGGCCAACGATAGCCGTTCTCCCCGGCCGGCCGCTTGATCCCGATCAATGACCCGCTGCGGTATTGCAACGCGGCCTCGCCTTGTTGCTGCCGTATCTTGTTGTCCTGGCCCGTTTCGGCCAATGATTGAAAGGGGCCGCCGGCCGGCGAACCCGGATCGATCCTGCCACGTATTTGTTTCGTATTCCAACCATCCGGCATCCCCGATGACCTCAGGCGAATCCTTCTATGGCGGCATTCCCGTCTTCCGCGGCTTCACCAGCCTGATGGACCCTGCGCTCTATGCGCCGCTGCCGGACGATTGGAGCATCGGCGTTGCCGATATCGTCGATTCCACCAAGGCGATCGCGGCGCAGCGCTACAAGGCGGTGAACATGGCCGGCGCCGCCGTGATCGCGGCGGTGACGAACGCATTGGAAGGACGCGAATTCCCCTTCGTGTTCGGCGGCGACGGCGCGAGCTTTGCGGTTGCGCCGGGCGATCTCGAACCTGCCCGAGAGGCGCTGGCGGCTACCGCGACCTGGGTGCGGGAAGATCTCGATCTGACGATGCGGGTCGCGCTGGTGCCGGTCAGCGCCATCCGCGCGCAGGGCCTCGACGTGCGCGTCGCGCGGTTCGGTCCGTCGGCCAACCTGTCCTATGCGATGTTCTCGGGCGGCGGGCTCGCCTTCGCCGATGCCGCGATGAAGCGCGGGGAGTTTGCCGTCCCGGCAGCGTCGGCGGGCACGCAGCCCGATCTCTCGGGCCTGTCCTGCCGCTTCGAGGTGATACCGGCCTCACGCGGGCTGATCCTGTCGATTCTGGTGATGCCGGCGCGCGGCGCCGACCCGCATGCTTTCCGCAAGGTGATCGAGGATATCATCCACCTCGTCGAGCGCAGCCCGGACGGCGCCCGTCCGGTACCGCCGCAGGGACCGCCGTTGAAATGGCCGCCGCAAGGGCTGGAATACGAAGCCCGCACCAGGCGCGGTGGTCCGCTGCTCGCGCGCCGCGCCAGCGTGCTGGCCTATACGCTGTTCGTCTATCTGATCATGCGCTTCGACCTCAACGTCGGCGGCTTTGTGCCCAAGCTCTACAGGCGCCAGGTCGTCGAGAACTCGGACTTCCGCAAATATGACGACGGCCTGCGCATGATCCTCGATTGCACGCCGCAGCTCGAGCGCGCGCTGAGCGACCGACTGGCGATTGCGGCCCGTGACGGCATCGTACGCTACGGCCTCTACCAGCAGGATGCCGCCATGATGACCTGCTTCACGCCGTCGGCGCTACGCAGCGATCACGTCCATTTCATCGATGGCGCACGGGGCGGCTACGCCTCGGCGGCGACGGCGCTGAAGGCGATGATGGCGTGAAGCGTCAGTGCCCCGCGCGCGTCCAGGTCTCTCCGCCGCAGAGCGCGCCGACGCAGCCTTCGACCCGCAGCGAATCCGCTCCCGTCACGGAGATGCTGCTGGCATAAGTGCTGCCGTCGTCTGCATTGTAGATCTGGCCGGACCATTTGTTCGGACCGGAGGGCTGCATGCCGCTGAACAACGGCAAACCGATCATCGGGCGCCTGGCGAGCGCGGGATTGGGGTTCTTGCTGTCGCTGGCGGGCTGGCCGGTCGCGGTGTCGTAGGGCTCGCGCAGCCAGGCGACGACGCCGCAGATGCCGCCGCCGCACTTGCTGATCTTGACGCGCGCATCGCCCGCCTGGGTGAGCCACGTCCCATCGGCGCTCTGCGCATGCGCGGCCGGCGCGCCGAGCAGCGCAGCGAGGAGGACGATGAGAGCAGTGAATCTGGAAGTCATGGAAGAGGCCCCGAAAATGGAGCGCCTCCATAGCAGCCCGGCGGGATAGTGCAACGCAGGCTGGAATCACATTCCTGCGTTCAGTGCCTTCGTTCATTGTCCTGCGATCATTTGTCCCAGCGCGCGAAGGCGACCGCGGCCGCAGTCGACAGGCCGAACACCGCCATGGCACCGCCGACCAGCGCGAACAAGGTCCAGGCCGGCGCCTGCGTCATCATGAGGCCGACGCCGCCGACCGCGACGATCAGAAGCCGCGCGGTGGAAGCGAGCACGGGGCCGCCGACGCGCGCCGCGCCTTGCGAGGAGAAGTAGAGCGACACGCCGATGCCGAAGAACACGAAGGTCGGGCCGGCCCAGTGGAAATAGCTGTGTGCGGCGGCGGTGACGCCGGGATCCCGCGTGAAGAGTGCGACCCACATCGATGGAGCGAGCGCCACAGCGAGCCCGATCAGGCCGACCGTCAATCCGGAAGCTGCAGCGGCGGTCCAGGCCACACGTCGCGCGCGCTTCACCTGTCCGGCGCCCATCGCCATGCCGACCATCGGCACCGAGGCGATGCCGAAGGCGAACGTGATCGGGATCAACAAGAATTCCAGCCGCGAGCCGATGCCGTAGCCGGCCAGCATCTCGGTGCCGAACGTGGCCAGGATCTTGGTGAAGATCAAAATGGTGAGCACGGTCTGGAGCGGCGACAGGCAGGCCACCGCACCAACCTTGAGGATGTCCAGGAACATCGCGCGCTCGAAATGAAACGCGCGAATATTCAGCGGCAGCCGGCTGCGGCCGGACGCGAGATACCAGAGGAAGAAGATCGCGGCGCAGGTGAACGCGATCAGCTGGCCGCTGGCGACGCCTGGCATGCCGAAGGGCCTCACGCCGAACAGGCCGAGCCCCAACGTGCCGCCGAGCGCGATCTGCAAGACGCTGGCTCCGATCAGCGTCATCGAGGGCAGGCGCATGTCGCCGGTGCCGCGGATCACCGAGGCCAGCGTGTTGACGAGCCAGATCGCGACCGCGCCGGAGAACAGCACCTGCGAATAGCCGCTGGCCTCCTCGAGCACGCGATCGCGTCCGCCGAGCAGCGTGAAGAACGAGCGGCCGAAGACGAGCATCATCACCGTGAAGAACAGCCCGCCGCAGAGGCCGATGATGGCGGCATGCAGCGCCAGCGTCGCGGCGCGGTCACGATCCCCGGCGCCGAGTGCGCGGCTGATCGCGGACGAAACACCGCCGCCCATCGCGCCCGCGCTCATCATCTGCGTCAGCATCGCGAACGGAAACACCAGCGCGATCGCGGCGAGCGGAATGGTGCCGAGCCGGCCGATATAGGAGGTTTCGGCGATCGCAACCAAAGTGCTGCCGACCATCGCGATCATGTTGGGGATCGCGAGCCGCAGCAGCGTCGGCAGGATCGGCGCCGTCAGCAGGCTGGCGATCGGAGAGGCGACCGGCGCAAGCGGCGGGACGGCGTCTGCAGGGGCGTCGATCGTCATGTTCACCGGGCGGAATTTAGATGATGATCGACATATTATAGGATGGCCAAGCCCCTGCGGCAGCCCTCACGCCACGCAGGGGTCACCACGGCAGACCGCATAGGTCGATGGTGCCCAGCGTCGGCGCGCGGACGATGTTGAAGACGTAGGGCGCCATCTCGGTGAAGCGGATCCGCCCCTCCGGCTGTTCGCAATAGACCTCGCCCTTGAAGGGCAGCCAGCTCCGGGTCTCGTAGAACGAAAAATTGTGTGGCTCGCAAAACAGCAGCGCGAACCGGGCCGCTTCGTTGGCCCTGATGGTGTGCACGGCCGCGTCGATCGCCACGGTCGCATAGCCGCGACCGCGCCGGTCCTCGCGGGTGCAGACCCCGCCGATGCCGCCGATATGGACCTTCTGTCCGTTCCAGATGACGGTGCGGAAGTAGATGCCGACATGACAGACGAGACCGTCCTCGGGCGTCTCGATCAGCACGCGCAGGTCCGCATTGGCCCATTTGATGTGAGCCCAGGGCTTGTCCGCGACCAAGTGCGGTCCCCAGACCGCCTGATGCAGCGGCTCCGCGATCGGCCACGAGGCGTCGCCGTTCAAAATGTCGATCTCGATGCTCATGGTTTTGTCTCTCGCAACACGCTGCGCGGTCCATTCGTTCTGTCATAACCGGTTCAAAGGCAATGATATTTTGCGGCGGGCGACCGGCCCGGGTTGAATGTCACTCGGTGCGGCGATTTTGTGCAATCCGGCCAAGCCGTGGCATCGCGCCTTTTCGCAAATTGGCGGTATTTAACGGCGGTGGAACCTTCTATAAGAGTCCCCGTTAAGCCAGTTCCCCATCAGTCGCGGACAACATCTCATGACCTTTACGCTGCCCCCCCTCCCTTACGCCTATGACGCCCTCGGCCAGTTCATGTCGAAGGAGACGCTGGAATTTCACCACGACAAGCATCATCAGGCCTACGTCACCAACGGCAACAACGCGCTCAAGGGGACCGAATGGGAAGGCAAGTCCCTTGAAGAGATCGTCAAGGGCTCGTTCGGCAAGAACCCCGCGGTGTTCAACAATGCCGGCCAGCACTACAATCACATCCACTTCTGGAGCTGGATGAAGCCCAATGGCGGCGGCACCAAGCTGCCCGGCAAGATCGAGAAGAAGATCAACGAGGACCTCGGCGGCTTCGAGAAGTTCAAGACCGACTTCCAGGCAGCCGGCGTCGGCCAGTTCGGCTCCGGCTGGTGCTGGCTCCAGGTCAAGAACGGCAAGCTCGAGATCTCCAAGACCCCGAACGGCGAGAATCCGCTGGTGCATGGCGCCACCCCGATCCTCGGCTGCGACGTCTGGGAGCACTCCTACTACATCGACTACCGCAACCGCCGCCCCGATTATCTCAAGGCGTTCGTCGAGAACCTCGTGAACTGGGAATACGTCGAGTCCCTGTTCGACAAGGCGTAAGCTCTACTCGGTCATTCCGGGTTCGCACTTCGTGCGCCCCGGAATGACAGAAACAAAAGGCGGTCGCTCACGCGGCCGCCTTTTTGCTGTGCGGAATTGCCCTGCGTGGCGCGCGCACCGGCCTGTCATCCTACTGTTTGCATCGCGTGGGCGGCGCCCTTAATCAGGACGGGCATCACCCTCGAGCCAACCGAGCCCGTTGTCAGAACCTTCCCCGAAGAACCCGGCGCCTGCCGAGGACGCGGAGTCCGAGCCGCGGCCGGGGCGAGTGCGCAAGCCGATCGGCTGGTCGACGATCATCATCGCAGCGCTGGTCGCGGTGAGTGCGACCTTGGTCTGGCGCCGTGACGGCACCGACGGCGTTCTCGATATTCTCACCCACGATCTCTCGCTGTTCTCGGGCATCCTGCCGCGCGTGCTCGCCGGCTGCCTGCTCGGCGCCTTCATCTCGGAGATCCTGCCGCACGAAAAGGTCTCGCGCTCGCTCGGGCCGAAATCCGGCCTGACGGGCCTTCTGATCGGCACCGCCTTCGGCGCGATCCTGCCCGGCGGTCCGTTCACCGCCTATCCCGTGGCGAGTGCGCTGCTCGCGGTCGGCGCCGATTTCGGCGCCACCATCGCCATGGTCGTGAGCTGGACCCTGATCGGCTATGGCCGGGCGGTGGCCTGGGAAATCCCGATCATGGGCACCGACTTCACGCTGTGGCGGATTCTCATTTCGCTGCCGCTGCCGGTGCTCGCAGGGGCCCTCGGCCGCTTCGTCTATGTCCGGCTCTATCCGAAGCGCGAAAGCGACGAGGACGCGGCATGAGCGCCGCGCTTTTCATCGACATCCTGTTGTGGGGCTCGGTGTTCGGCGTCGGGCTGATCGCCTTTCGCCGCGGCCCTCCGGTGTTCAAGGCCTCGCTGCGCGAAGGCTCGATGGACTTCATCAACATCGTGCCGCGCATCGCGCTGGGCGTGATCGGCTCCGGCTACATCGCCGCCATCATCCCGCAGGAGGTGATCACCGGCTGGCTCGGCCCGGACAGCGGCTGGCTCGGGGTTGCGACCGCCGTGGTCGCCGGCGCCGCCACGCCCGGCGGGCCCGTGATCGGCTTCTCCATCGGCACGGTGGCGCTGAAGTCGGGCGGCGGGGTGCCGCAGGTGGTGGCCTATGTCGTCGCCTGGGCTTTGTTCGCCTTCCAGCGGGTGATCTTGTGGGAAATCCCGTTCATGCCGGCCCGTTTCGTCTGGTTCCGCTGCGCCGTGTCGGTGCCGTTTCCCTTCGTGGCAGCGGCGATTGCAATGGTGATCGGCAAGCCCTGAGGCCCGGCGTGACTGCTAGGGACGTCATCCGGGGCGATGCAAAGCATCGAACTACGGTGCGCAGTTGCGCACCTGGGAATCTCGAGATTCCGGGTTCGGCTCTTCGAGCCGCCCCGGAATGACACCGGGGTCGTGGACAGGGGTAATGTTATAATATAACGTCTCTGCATGGTTCCCGCCGCGTCCCACGCCCATCATCACGATCATGCTCACGGTCATTCCCATGACCATTCGCCTGCTCATGACCATTCGCACGGGCACGACCACACCCACGCCCATGTCCACGACGCGGCCTCGCCGCATCCCGCCCAGGCCGCGCCCTGGTCGATCCTGCGCATGACCATGGCCGCGCGCCTTCTGGCCGCGCTCGCCGTCTGTGCCGTGCTCTGGGGCGTGGTCTTCCTGGCGATGAGGTGACCATGGCGGCGCTGCACTTTCACAATGTCACGCTCGGTTATGACCGGCACCCGGCCGTGCACCATCTCAACGGCGAGGTCGCGCGGGGCGCGCTGGTCGCCGTGATCGGCCCGAATGGCGCGGGCAAGTCGACCCTGCTGCGTGGCATCGTCGGCATCCTCCGGCCGCTCGACGGCAGCATCCATCTCGGCGGGCTCGACTCTCGCGATATCGCCTATCTGCCGCAGAGCGCGGAGATCGACCGCAGCTTCCCGATCTCGGTGTTCGACTTCGTCGGCACCGGGCTGTGGCGCGGGACCGGCCTGTTCGGCGGCATCGACAAGGCCGCGCGCGGGAAGATCTTGCGCGCGATCGCCTCCGTCGGCCTCAACGGTTTCGAGAACCGCCCGATCGGCACGCTCTCGGGCGGCCAGATGCAGCGTGTGCTGTTTGCGCGCGTGCTGCTCCAGGACGCTTCGCTCATCGTGCTGGACGAGCCCTTCAACGCCATCGACAGCAAGACCACCGCCGACCTGCTCGCGCTGGTGAAGCACTGGCACGGCGAGGGCCGCACCGTGCTCGCCGCGCTGCACGACATGGAGATGGTGCGCAACCATTTCAGCGAGACGCTGGTGCTGGCGCGCGGCCCCGTGGCGTGGGGACCGACGGCGGAGGTGTTGACGCCGGAAAACCTGATGGCGGCGATGCGCATGTGCGAGGCCTTCGACGACAGCGCCACAGCCTGCGAGGCCGACGATATCAGTTCGCGGGCCGCGTGATTGCCGATGCTCTATGACGCGCTGATCGGCCCGTTCACCGAATTCGAATTCATGCGGCGGGCGCTGGCCGCCGTGATCGCATTGTCGCTGGCCGGCGCGCCGATCGGTGTCTTCCTGATGCTGCGGCGGATGAGCCTCGTCGGCGATGCCATGGCGCACGCGATCCTGCCCGGCGCGGCGGTCGGCTTCCTGCTCTCCGGCCTCAATCTGTTCGCGATGACGGCGGGTGGACTCTTCGCCGGCTTTGCCGTCGCCATCCTCGCCGGCGTGGTCGCGCGCTCGACCGGGCTGAAGGAGGACGCCTCGCTCGCGACCTTCTACCTGGCCTCGCTGGCGCTTGGCGTGACCATCGTCTCGATCAAGGGCACCAATATCGACCTGCTCCATGTCTTGTTCGGCAACATCCTCGCGATGGACGACCAGACCCTGCTGGTGGTGGCCTTCAACGCCACCGTGACGCTGCTGGTGCTCGCCGTGATCTACCGCCCACTGGTGATCGAGAGCGTCGATCCCTTGTTCTTGCGCACCGTGAGCCGCGCCGGCGGTCCCGCGCATCTCGCCTTCCTCGCGCTGGTCGTCATCAACCTCGTCAACGGATTTCAGGCGCTCGGCACGTTGCTGGCGGTCGGTCTGATGATCCTGCCGGCTGGCATCGCGCGGTTCTGGTCACGCGATCTCACCGTCATGATCTGCATCGCCGTGGTCGCCGCCGCGGCTTCCGGCTATGCCGGCCTCGTGCTGTCGTTCCAGACCCGCGTGCCGTCGGGCCCTGCGGTCATTCTCGTGGCGACGGTGCTCTACATCATCTCCGTGCTGTTCGGCCGCGTCGGCGGCATCGTCCGGCAGCTGTTTCCCGGCCGGCATCTGGAAGCGTGACGGCGATGCGGCTCATCTTGCTTTGTATGGCGTTGCTGGCTGCCTCGCCGCTGCGCGCCGCGGAACGGCTCAACGTCGTTGCGAGCTTCTCGATCCTCGGCGACTTCGTCCGTAACGTCGGGGGAGATCGGGTCAACGTTACGACGTTGGTCGGCGCCGACAGCGACGTCCACGTCTACACGCCGGCGCCAGCCGATGCGAAGCGGGTCGCGGAGGCGAAGCTCGTCATCGTCAATGGGCTCGGGCTGGAGGGCTGGTTGCCGCGTCTCGTGCAGTCCGCAGGTAGCAAGGCCGTGATGGTCACCGCGAGCGCCGGCATCACGCCGCTGAAGCTCGGTTCGGCCGCCGATCCCCACGCCTGGCAGTCCGTCCCCAACGCCAAGGTCTACGCGACCGATATCGCCAATGCGCTGGCCGCGGCCGCCCCGGATGATGCGGAGTTCTTCCGGGCCCAGGCAAAAGCCTATCTGGAAAAGCTCGAAACGCTCGACCGTGAGGTCCGCGACGCCGTGGCGAAAATCCCGCCGGAGCGGCGCAAGGTGATCTCCACCCATGACGCCTTCGGCTATTTTTCCGCCGAATACGGTATCCAGTTCATTGCCCCCCTGGGGGTCTCCACCGAAACCGAGCCGAGCGCCCGGGACATCGCGGCCATCATCGGCCAGATCAAGGCCCAAAAAATACCGGCCGTGTTCCTGGAAAATATCAGCGACGACCGGCTGATCCGGCGGATCGCGGCCGAGACCGGCTCAAAAGTCGGCGGGACCCTGATTTCGGACGGTTTGACCGGCGAAAAGGGGCCGGCACCCACTTACATTGATATGGTCAGGCACAATATAAAGGCCCTGACCAGCGCGCTTGACCACTAGGGCAGGGGCCACCCCGCCTCGCGTCGCGCGAAAAAGCCTGATGTCGGAGTTCTTATGTCTGAAGCGACCTCGCACAAAATCCCTGTGACCGTCCTGACCGGCTATCTCGGCGCCGGCAAGACCACGCTCTTGAACCGCATCCTGTCGGAGAACCACGGCAAGAAATACGCCGTCATCGTCAACGAATTCGGCGAGATCGGCATCGACAACGACCTCATCATCGGCGCCGATGAGGAAGTGTTCGAGATGAACAATGGCTGCATCTGCTGCACCGTGCGCGGTGACCTCGTGCGCATCATGGACGGCCTGATGAAGCGCAAGGGCAAGTTCGACGCCATCATCGTCGAGACCACCGGCCTTGCCGATCCGGCCCCGGTCGCCCAGACTTTCTTCGTCGACGAGGACGTGCAGAAAAATGCGCGGCTCGACGCCGTGGTCACGGTGGCCGACGCCAAATGGCTGTCCGACCGGCTCAAGGACGCGCCCGAGGCCAAGAACCAGATCGCCTTTGCCGACGTCATCGTGCTGAACAAGACCGATCTCGTCAGCAAGGGTGAGCTTGCCGAGGTCGAGGCCCGCATCCGCGGCATCAATCCCTATGCGAAACTCCACCGCACCGAGCGCTGCTCGGTGGCGCTGGCCGACGTGCTCGACCGCGGCGCCTTCGATCTCGACCGTATCCTCGATATCGAGCCGGACTTCCTGGAGGCCGAAGATCATGACCACGACCATGATCACCACCATCACGGCCACGATCATCACCACCATGATCACGGTCACGGCCTGAAGCACTATCACGACGAGGACATGCAGTCGCTGTCGCTCAAGACTGACAAGCCGCTCGATCCGAACGTGTTCATGCCCTGGCTGCAGAATTTGGTGCAGGTCGAGGGCGGCAAGATCCTGCGCTCCAAGGGCATCCTCGCCTTCCACGACGACGACGACCGCTACGTCTTCCAGGGCGTCCACATGATGCTGGAGGGTGACCACCAGCGGAAGTGGAAGGAGGGCGAGCCGCGCGAGAGCCGCCTCGTCTTCATCGGCCGCGAACTGCCGGAAGAAGCCATCCGCAAGGGTTTTGAGAGCTGCATCGTCTCGTGATGAAAGAGTTTTCGCCGGCCCCCGATTCCGCCTCGATCGTCTCCGTCACCGATCGCGTCAAGCCCGTTACGCTCGGCATGGGCGTGACCTCGGTGCATTTCCTCAGGGATCGCGCCGCCTTCGTCGGCGGCGAGGAGAATGTTGCGTTCGTCGATGACAAGGGCGAGATCAGCACGGTCACTGTTCACAGCGGCGGCATTCTCTCCACCGCCTGCGATGGCAAGCGCCTGGTGATGGGCGGCGACGACGGCAAGGTCGTCTCGCTCGACGCCAAGGGCGAGGTGACGCTGCTCGCCACCGATCCCAAGCGACGCTGGATAGATGCGGTGGCGCTGCATGCGGACGGCTCCTACGCCTGGTCGGCCGGCAAGACGGCTTTCGTCAAGAGCGGCAAGACCGAGGAGAAGTCGCTCGAGGTGCCCTCGACCGTTGGCGGCCTTGCCTTCGCGCCGAAGGGACTGCGGCTCGCGATCGCCCATTACAACGGCGCGACGCTGTGGTTTCCGAACATGGCGGGATCAGCCGAATTCCTGCCCTGGGCCGGCTCGCATCTCGGCGTCACCTTCAGCCCCGACAACAAATTCCTGGTCACCACGATGCACGAAGCGGCGCTGCATGGCTGGCGACTTGCCGACAACAGGCATATGCGCATGACCGGCTATCCCGGCCGCGTCCGCTCGATGTCCTGGAGCGCGGGCGGCAAGGCGCTGGCGACCTCGGGCGCCGACACCATCATCCTGTGGCCGTTCGCCAGCAAGGACGGCCCGATGGGCAAGGAGCCCGCAATGCTCGCGCCGCTGCAGGCGCGGGTGTCGGTGGTCGCCTGCCATCCGAAGAACGACATCCTCGCCGCCGGCTACAGCGACGGCACCGTGCTGATGGTGCGGCTGGAGGACGGCGCCGAGATCCTGGTCCGCCGCAATGGCACGCCCCCTGTCGCCGCGATCGCCTGGAATGCGAAGGGCACGCTGCTGGCTTTCGCCGACGAAAATGGGGACGGCGGAATGCTGGAGCTTTAATCTGTCATCCTTTAGGCCGTAGGGTGGGCAAAGGCGCTCTTGCGCCGTGCCCACGATCTTTTTGCGTTGACGGAAGCCGTGGGCACGCTTCGCTTTGCCCACCCTACGGCAGCTGACATTCATGCGATTTCTGACGACCTTCCAGCTTGCTGATTTCCTCGACACGCTGGTCAGCCTGACCACGGCCTTCGTGCTGGGCACGCTGATCGGCGCCGAGCGGCAATATCGCCAACGCACCGCGGGCCTGCGCACCAATGTGCTGGTTGCGGTCGGCGCCGCCGCCTTCGTCGATCTCGCCATGCAGCTGGACGGCGCCGACGGCGCGGTGCGGGTCATCGCCTATGTCGTCTCCGGCATCGGCTTCTTAGGGGCCGGCGTCATCATGAAGCAGGGCATGGACGTCCGCGGGCTCAACACCGCCGCGACGCTGTGGGCCTCGGCCGCGGTCGGCTCCTGTGCCGGTGCCGATATGATCGCGCAGGCTGCAGCGCTGACCGTGTTCGTGATCGCCGGCAACACCATGCTGCGCCCGCTGGTCAACGCCATCAACCGCATCCCGCTGAACGAGAAGGCGCTGGAGGCGACCTATTATTTCAAGCTCGCGGTTACCGCCGACGCCCTGCCCGACATGCGTGATCGCCTCGTCGACAAGCTCGAAGCCGCGAAATATCCGGTGGCCGGTATCGAGGTCGTCGAGATCGGCGAGGATATGCTGGAGATCGTCGCCAAGCTCGTCGCGAGCGCGGTCGACCCGAACGAGCTGAACACCGTGGCGACCGATCTCCAGCATCTGCCGGGCATCCGCCACGCGACCTGGGAAGTCAGCACGACGGAGTAAGCTCGGCGTTTTGGCGCGCAGGCGTGCAGTTCCGCCTTGCCGGGAACGGAACCCTGGTCGGGCAATTTCGTTGATCCCGCGGACAAAGGCGGATGATCGACATGACAGTCAATGACAAGCGCAGACTGAAACTCGACCTGGTGATCGCCTGTTCGCTGTTCGCAGCAGGTGTCGCGATATCAGGCCTATCGATCGCGCAGATCCGCGCCGAGAGCCGGCTGCAGATGGCGCAGGCAACGCCGCCGTTGCAGGGCACGCCCTCTGACGAGCAGAGCAAGGTGCCCGCGGAAGCCAAGCCCGGCGGCGACCGGCCGACCACGCCGGCCCCCGAGCCCGCACGCCCCGAGCCGCAGACACAAGGCGCGGCGACCAAGCCGGCACTGCCGCCGGCACCGGCGGAGAAGATCGCGCCGCCGATCGAGAAGAAGTAGCTGTCTGATAGACCAACGGTGTCATCGTCCGCGAAGGCGGACGATCCAGTATTCCAGAGAGCGTAGTGATTGAACCGAGACGCCGCGGCGTACTGGATGCCCCGCCTTCGCGGGGCATGACAGCTGTGGTGAGGCCGAAGACTCGCGTCCCTCACCGCACCAGAATATTCCGGAACTGCCAGGGATCGCTGGTGTCGATATCTTCCGGGAACAGTCCCGGACGGTCCGTCAGCGGCGTCCAGTCGGTGTAGAACCCCTTCACCGGGCCGAGATAGGGCAGTTGGATTTCCAGCAGGCGATCGAAATCCATCTCGTCGGCTTCGACGATGCCTTCGTTCGGGTTTTCCAGCGCCCACACCATGCCGCCGAGCACGGCGGAGGTCACCTGCAGGCCGGTGGCGTTCTGGTAGGGCGCGAGCTTGCGGGTCTCCTCGATGGAGAGCTGCGAGCCGTACCAGTAGGCATTGTTGTCGTGGCCGAACAGCAGCACGCCGAGTTCGTCGATGCCGTCGACGATCTCGTTCTCGTCGAGGATGTGGTGCTTCTCCTGCATCTTCGCGGCGCGGCCGAACATCTCGTGCAGCGACAGCACGGCATCGTCGGCGGGATGATAGGCGTAGTGGCAGGTCGGCCGGTAGACCGCCTTGCCCGATGCGTCGCGCACCGTGAAATAGTCGGAGATCGAGATCGACTCGTTGTGGGTGACGAGGAAGCCATATTGCGCACCGCGGGTTGGGCACCAGGTGCGCACGCGGGTGTTGGCGCCGGGCTGCATCAGGTAGATGGCAGCGCCGCAGCCGGCTTCGTGGGTCCGCGCGTTCTCGGGCATCCATTTTTCATGGGTGCCCCAGCCGAGTTCGGACGGCTGCACGCCTTCCGACAGGAAGCCTTCCACCGACCAGGTGTTGACGAAAACGTCAGGCTCTTTCGGCTTCTTCGAGCGCTGGGTGTCGCGTTCGGCGATGTGGATGCCCTTGATGCCGGCCTGCCGCATCAGATCCGCCCATTCGGCCTTGGTCTTCGGCTTGGGGGCATTGAGCTTCAGATCGGCGGCGACATTGAGCAGCGCCTGCTTGACGAAAAAGGAGACCATGCCTGGATTGGCGCCGCAGCAGGAGACGGCCGTCGTCGATCCCGCGGGGCGCGCGCGCTTGGCGGCCAGCGTGGCTTCGCGCAGGGCGTAGTTGGAGCGCGCTTCCGGGCCCTTCGAGGAATCGAAATAGAAGCCGAGCCAGGGCTCGTTGACGGTGTCGATGTAGAGCGCGCCGAGCTCGTTGCAGAGCTCCATGATGTCGGTGGAGCCGGTATCGACCGAGAGATTGACGCAAAAGCCCTGGCCGCCGCCTTCGGTGAGCAGTGGGGTCAGCAACTCGCGATAATTGTCTTTTGTCACGGCCTTCTGGATGAAGCGCACATTCTGCTTCTCGCAATGCGCCTTGCGGCCCTCGTCCTTGGGATCGATCACGGTGACGCGGGACTTGTCGTAGTCGAGATGCCGCTCGATCAGCGGCAGCGTGCCTTTGCCGATGGAGCCGAAGCCGACCATGACGATGGGACCGGTGATCTTCGCGTAGATCTGCGAGGCGGGGCTCATGGGATGGTTTCTCCGGAACGTGCTGGCAAACAAATGGTGAGGGGTGGATCAGGCGCTGCGGCGCTGGTCAGATGCTGCGGCGCTTGGCGGTGACTTCGATCTCGACCTTCATCTCGGGCTTGGCGAGGGCGCTGACGACCAGCAACGTCGCCGCCGGCCTGATATCACCGAGGACATCGCCACAGACGGCGAAGTGGGCATCGATGTAGCTGGCGTCGGTGACGTAATAGGTCGCACGGACGATATCGGCCATCGCGAATCCGCCCTCTTTCAGGGCGGCTTCGATGGTCTTGAAGCAGTTGCGTGACTGGCTCGTGACATCGGCCGGCATCGTCATCGTGGTGTAGTCATAGCCGGTGGTTCCCGCGACGAAGGCGAACTCGCCGTCGATCACGGCGCGGCTGTAGCCGACGGTCTTCTCGAGGGGAGAGCCGGTGGAGATGAGGCGACGGGACATGTTTCGGACCTCGACTGAAAGGCGTGTTTCGCGGGGTTAAAGGGCGTTTCTCGGGCCTGCGCAACCCCGAAAGAACAGGCGTCAGGACGGCGCAGCCGAGCGTTGCCGCTTTACGCGGCTTCGGTCGTCGCCATCATGGCAATCCCTCAGGCCGCGTGCGCATGGAGGGCGCGAAGGACCCTCCGTTTGGACAGGGGCGCGCCGGTCGGGACGATCATCCCCTCGGCGCCATCGAGCGCACCCTCCTGGAATTCGATCGCGAGCAGGCGGTCGCGTTCGAACGGGCCAGGCAGCGCCAGCGCGCCGGTCTTCTCGCCCGAGAAGCCGAACCGGGCATAATAGGGGGCATCGCCGAGCAGGATCACGGCGGCATGCCCGCGCGCCCGGGCGGCGGCCAGCGCTTGATGCATCAGCGCGGCGCCGATCCCGAGCTCGCGGCAGGCAGGGTCTACCGCCAGCGGTCCAAGGACCAAAGCGGGCCTGCCTCCGGCGCTGACGTGCCACAGCCGCACGGTTCCCACGAGCTTGCCCTCGCGCACCGCCGACAGGGCAAGGCCTGCGGCAGGCGCGCGTCCGTCGCGCAAGCGCTGGCAGGTGCGGCCGTGGCGGTTTTCGCCAAAGCAGGCATCGAGCAGCGTTTCACGCACAGCGACGTCGGCAGCACGCTCCGCGCGGATCACGAACGGAGCGGCTTTCGAGGTGAGGGCGATCTGTGGCTTCCGAAAAGCGGTCATGGCGCATCAGTTCCCGCTCGAACCGGCGTGCGCGCAGCACGCCTGTCCAAGACGTCGTCAGATCGAAATGTCAGGGAGGAGCCGGCAAGCCGGCTCCCGGGTTCGTCAGGCCTCAGAGAAAGAGGCGGATCAGATGTGGTACGTCCTCAGCGGCGGGATGCCGTTGAAGGCCACCGACGAGTAGGTCGACGTATAGGCCCCGGTGCCTTCGATCAGCACCTTGTCGCCGATCTCGAGCGTGACGGGAAGCGGATACGGGTTCTTCTCGTACAGCACGTCGGCGCTGTCGCAGGTCGGACCCGCGAGCACGCACGGCGTCATGTCCGCGCCGTCATGGGCGGTGCGGATGGCGTAGCGGATCGACTCGTCCATCGTCTCGGCGAGACCGCCGAACTTGCCGATGTCCAGATAGACCCAGCGCACCTCGTCCTCGTCGCTCTTCTTCGAGATGAGCACGACCTCGGATTCGATGATGCCGGCGTTGCCCACCATGCCGCGGCCCGGCTCGATGATGGTCTCCGGAATCTGGTTGCCGAAGTGCTTGCGCAGCGCACGGAAGATCGAGCGGCCGTAGGTCACGACCGGCGGCACGTCCTTCAGGTACTTGGTCGGAAAGCCGCCGCCCATGTTGACCATGGACAGGTTGATGCCGCGCTCGGCGCAGTCGCGGAACACCTGCGAGGCCATCGCCAGCGCACGGTCCCACGCCTTCACCTTGCGCTGCTGCGAGCCGACATGGAACGAGATGCCGCACGGCTCCAGGCCCAGGCGCTTGGCAACGTCGAGCACCTCGACGGCCATTTCCGGGTCGCAGCCGAACTTGCGCGACAGCGGCCACTCGGCGCCGGCGCAATCATAGAGGATGCGGCAGAACACCTTCGCGCCGGGTGCGGCACGGGCGACCTTCTCGACTTCGGCGGCGCAATCCACGGCGAACAGCCGGATGCCGAGCGTGAAGGCGCGCGCGATGTCGCGCTCCTTCTTGATCGTGTTGCCGAAGGAGATGCGGTCGGGCGTCGCACCCGCGGCCAGCGCCATCTCGATCTCGGCGACCGTCGCGGTGTCGAAGCAGGAGCCCATGGATGCCAGCAGCGCCAGCACTTCCGGCGCCGGGTTCGCCTTGACGGCATAGAACACGCGGCTGTCGGGCAGCGCCTTGGCAAAGGTCTGGTAATTGTCGCGCACGACCTCGAGGTCGACGACGAGGCACGGCTCGGTGTCGAGGCCATCCTTGCGGCGGTTGCGCAGGAATTCCTGGATACGTTCGGTCATAGCACTCTCCAAAGCGGCCCCAGCGACGGAGCTCGTTCAAAGTGGTTCTCGGACGAGGGTGCTACGCCGCTGCCGCACGATGGAGACGCGACAGGGCAAAGACCCCTAGACCGAATTGTGCTGCCGTGGATTGGTTGGGAATTTCCCGCCCGCACACCTGGCAATGAAGGACAAGCCTTTTCAGTAGCCCGCGCCGGCGTTGGAATGCCGGTAGAGACCAAAAAAGCCCGATCCGTCGTTGCTTTAAGTCGCGTCCCCCGTTGAGAGCGGGGTGCGCCGGTTCGCCTCCGGCTGCCAGTCACGGTTGCAAAGAGCGAAGTCACCTTCGACAAGGCATCTCTTTGAGAGAGATGCTGGACGCTCCGGGTTTGCTTCCTCGTCCGACCTTCAGGCCTTGCGACCTTCAGTCTTCCGACTTCCGCACTTCCGAAGAGCCCCTCGGCTTCTTCACCCCTTGGCGGCTGTCCGGCCTCTTGTCCGGATACCTACCGACTGACACACGACCACAGGCACGTGCGAAATTGGGCAAGAGCGCACATAAGCGTTTTGAATCAGCTTCGCAAGAATTTTTTTAGGCTGAGAACAGAATTGCCTAACATCTGCTTGCGCGGTGTTGCGCGAGCGACGCGGAAGATGAACACGCGTTAAGTTTTCTGTGGCAGCGCGCGCGTCTCTCGCGCGCGAGAAGCGTCAGCGGCGCTTCGTGAAGGGCTCGACACGCTGGGCCGCGCGGATGAACGCGGTCATCACGAGCACACCGAGCGCGAACAGCACGGCCTGCAGGATGTGCGTGCCCTGGTCGCCGAGCCCGAACAGGATCGCGAGCGCCCAGCCGCCGGCGAACGCCGCGCCGAACACCTCCGCGCCGATCAGGATGGCGGCGCTGATGACGGTGATGACGCTTGGCCAGGCGATCTGGCGGGACGAGGAGGAAGGCGCGTTCATGGGCTCAGGGATCCCTAGTCTTCGAGGGCCGCAATCTCCCCGAAAAGGCGGCCGGGAGCAAGGCCAAATGGCCCAAAAAAGCCCTATCGCGTGCTATAGCTGGCCGCAACAATTGAGCCACGAAATCGGGACTTGTGATGTCAGAACCCCGCCAAATTACGGACTCCGAGACCAACCCGCTGCTGAAGGCCTGGGTGACGCCGTTTGCGACCCCGCCCTTCGACGAGATCAAGCCGGAGCATTTCCTCCCGGCCTTCGAGCAGGCCTTCGCCGACCACTCCGCCGAGATCGCGGCGATCACCAACGATCCGGCCGCGCCCGACTTCGCCAACACCATCACGGCGCTGGAGCGCTCGGGCAAGCTGCTGAGCAAGGTGGCGGCCGTGTTCTACGACCTCGTTTCGGCGCATTCCAACCCGGCCATCCTGGAGATCGACAAGGAGGTCTCTCTGCGGATGGCACGGCACTGGAATCCGATCATGATGAACGCCGTGCTGTTCGGCCGCATCGCCCAGCTGCACGAGAACCGCACCAATCCGGATCTGGCTCCGGAGCAGCTTCGCCTCTTGGAGCGCACCTACACCCGCTTCCACCGCGCCGGTGCCGGGCTCTCCGACGAGGCCAAGATGCGGATGGCCGAGATCAACGAGCGGCTCGCCCAACTCGGCACCAGCTTCAGCCATCATTTGCTCGGCGACGAGCAGGACTGGGTCATGGAGCTGGGAGAGGCCGACCGCCAGGGCCTGCCGGAGAGCTTCGTCGCCAGCGCCAAGGCTGCGGCAGAAGAGCGCGGCATGGAAGGCAAGGCCATCGTCACGCTGTCGCGCTCCTCGGTCGAACAGTTCCTGAAGAGCTCCGCCCGGCGTGATCTGCGCGAGAAGGTCTACAAGGCTTTCACCGCGCGGGGCGACAACGGCAATGCCAACGACAACAATGGAACCATCGTCGAGGTCCTGAAGCTACGGGAAGAGAGCGCCAAGCTGTTGGGCTATCCGACCTTCGCCGCTTATCGGCTGGAGGACTCCATGGCCAAGACGCCGGACGCGGTGCGGAGCCTTTTGGAGCGGGTCTGGAAGCCGGCGCGGGCGCGGGCGCTCGGCGACCGCGACGATATGCAGGCGCTGATCACGGAAGAGGGCGGCAATTTCAAGCTCGCTCCCTGGGACTGGCGCTTCTACGCCGAGAAGCTGCGCCTTCAGCGCGCCAATTTCGACGACGCCGCGATCAAGCCGTATCTTTCGCTCGACCACATGATCGCCGCCGCCTTCGACTGCGCCACGCGCCTGTTCGGCATCACCTTCGAGGAGCGCAAGGACGTTCCGGTCTGGCACCCCGACGTCCGGGTCTGGGAGGTCAAGGGCCCCGACGGCAAGCACAAGGCGCTGTTCTATGGCGACTACTTCGCCCGGCCGTCGAAGCGCTCCGGCGCCTGGATGACCTCGCTGCGCGACCAGCAGAAGCTCGACGGCGATGTTGCGCCGCTGGTTCTCAATATCTGCAATTTCGCCAAGGGCGCCGGCGGCGAGCCTTCGCTGCTGTCGCCCGACGATGCCCGCACCCTGTTCCACGAGTTCGGCCATGGCCTGCACGGCATGCTCTCAAACGTGACCTATCCGTCGCTGTCGGGCACTTCCGTCTTCACCGATTTCGTCGAGCTGCCGTCGCAGCTCTATGAGCACTGGCAGGAGCGGCCCGAGGTGCTCCAGAAGTTCGCCCGCCATTACCAGACCGGCGAGCCGCTGCCGGACGAGCTGTTGCAGCGGTTCCTGGCCGCACGAAAATTCAACCAGGGCTTTGCCACGGTCGAATTCGTCTCCTCGGCCCTGGTCGATCTCGAATTCCACACCCAGCCGGCCGAAGCGGCCAGCGACGTGCGCGCCTTCGAGAGACGCGAGCTGGAGAAGATCGGCATGCCCGAGGAGATCGCGCTGCGCCACCGTCCGACCCAGTTCGGTCACATCTTCACTGGCGATCATTATGCCGCCGGCTATTACAGCTACATGTGGTCGGAGGTGATGGACGCCGACGCCTTCGGCGCGTTCGAGGAGGCTGGCGACATCTTCGATCCCGCCGTCGCCAAGCGCCTGCACGACGACATCTATTCGAGCGGCGGATCGATCGATCCCGAGGCCGCCTATGAGGCCTTCCGCGGCCGCCCACCCGAACCCGACGCGCTTCTCCGCCGCCGCGGGCTGCTCCACGACGCGAAGGCGGCCTGATGGGCATGCGCGCCCTTCTCGGCCTGTTGCTCGCCGCCGGCCTGTCACTCGCCGCGGGTGCGGCGAGCGCACACCCGCATGTCTGGATCACCGCGACCAGCGAATTGCTCTACGCTGAGGACGGCTCGATCACCGGCGTCCGCCACGCCTGGACGTTTGATGACATGTTCTCGTCCTATGCGGTGCAGGGGCTCGAGAGCAAGACCAAGGGCGCCTATACGCGCGAGGAGCTCGGGCCGCTGGCGCAGACCAACGTCGAGTCGCTCAAGGAATACGCTTACTTCACCTTTGCGCGAGCCGACGGCAAGAAGGAGCGATTCCAGGAGCCCGTCGACTATTTCCTCGACTACAAGGATACGGTGCTGACCCTGCACTTCACGCTGCCGCTAAAGAACCCGGTCAAGTCCAAGCAGCTGGTGCTCGAAGTGTTCGACCGCTCTTTCTTCATCGACTTCCAGATGGCCAAGGAAAGCCCGGTGAAACTGGTGGGCGCGCCCGCTGGCTGCCAGATGAAGCTGGAGCGCCCGAGCGATGGCACCGCGAGCGCGCAGAAGCTCAACGAGCAGACCTTCATGAACGGCGAGAATTCGAATTTCGGCATGATGTTCGCCAACAAGATCACGGTGGATTGCCCTTGATCGGCCGTCTTCATTCTCGGCTTGTAGGCGGCCTGCTTGCCTGCGCGGCTGTTTTCCTCGTCGTGAGCGTGGCGGATGCTGCGCTTCACGATGTCTTCGCGCAAAACCCGTTCGGCGCGCCGCGGCCGGCGCAGGCGGCCCAGCCCGAGGCTGGCGGCCTCATCGGCTGGCTATTGGCAAAACAGTCGGAATTCTATCGCCAGATGTCGGCGACCATTCGCGCCGCCAAGTCCGACGGCTCGGCGGTGTGGACGCTGCTCTTCATCTCGTTTGCCTACGGCATCTTCCACGCCGCCGGCCCCGGCCATGGTAAGGCAGTGATCGCCTCCTATCTCGTCGCCAACCGCGAGACCGCGCGGCGCGGCATCGCGCTGTCTTTCGCCTCGGCTCTGATGCAGTCGCTGGTCGCGATCCTCATCGTCGGCATCTCGGCCTGGGTGCTGAACGCGACCGCCAAGACCATGTGCAAGGCGGAAGGGGCGATCGAGATCGCGAGTTACGCCCTGATCGCGTTGTTCGGGCTGCGTCTCGTCTGGGTCAAGGGCCGCATTTTCATCCGGGCGCTGCAGGCGGCCCAGCCGGTGCCGGCGATCGCCGGCGTGCCGCACGATCATGATCACGGTCATCACCATCATCACGATGCCCACGATCATCACGATCACGGTCATGATCACCATCACCACGATCATGGTCATGCGCACGCCCATGCCCACCACGGGCATGACCACGTTCATGACGAACATTGCGGCCATTCCCACGGCCCAACGCCGAGCGAGCTCGCCGGCCCCGGTGGCTGGCGGCGCGGCTTTGCGGCGATCCTGACCGTCGGCATCCGCCCCTGCTCGGGCGCGATCCTGGTGCTGGTGTTCGCGCTCGCCCAGGGCCTCTTCTGGGCCGGCATCGCCGCCACCTTCCTGATGGGATTGGGTACCGCGATCACGGTCGCGGCCATCGCGGTCGTCGCCGTTTCTGCCAAGGACATCGCCGCCCGCCTCAGCGCCGGCCGCGACGGCGGCGGCGCGCTGTTCATGCGCGGCATCGAATTCGCCGCCGCGGGCGTCGTGCTGCTGTTCGGCGCAGGCCTCTTGTTCGGCTACATCGCGGCCGAGCGGACGACGTGTTTTTGAGTTCTTCCCCTCTCCCCCTTGTGGGAGTGGCTCGCCGCGGAGCGGCGAGACGGGTGAGGGGTGTCTCTCCGCGATCGAGCCTCTGGCAGGTTAATACGCGGAGGGAGACCCCTCATCCGGCGCTTCGCGCCACCTTCTCCCACAAGGGGAGAAGGGAAGAAAACCTCACACCGGCAGAAACCGCTTCAGCGCCGGCATGAAGAAGATCCCGAGATTGATCGCAAAGCCGATGCTCCAGAGAATCGAGCGCAGCGTCGGGCGGTTGCCGAGATAGGTCAGCACATAGGCGAGGCGGACGATGAGGAAGAGGGCCGCGAGCTCGTCGATCAGCCGCTGCGGCGAATCCCTGAATTCGGCGAGCAGCACCGCGAAGGCGAAGAACGGGAAGGTCTCGATGCCGTTCTGGTGCGCGCCGAGCGCGCGTTGCGAGAGCGCGTCCTCGTAGAAGGCGGGGTCGCGTGGCCGAGAATTGTCGAAGCGGCGAAACCTGATCCATTTGATCGAGCCGATCGTCGACAGATAGAGCAGCAGCGCTCCAAAGACGCACCATTCCGCGAGTGTCATCTTTGCCTCCCCCGCCTGGGTGCGACCCTAGCGAAAACGGGCTCATCTTGACAAGTTCGGACCAACGCGCGACCCACAGAGCCATGACCAGTGTCGTCCCGATCGAGGCCGCGAGACCGGCCGCCCAATCCGCCCTGCCGCGCGCTGGCGTGCTCCTGATCAATCTCGGAACGCCCGACACGGCCGATGCGCCCGGCGTGCGGGTCTATCTCAAGGAGTTCCTCTCGGACGCCCGCGTCATCGAGGACCAGGGCCTGGTCTGGAAGTTCGTGTTGAACGGGATCATCCTGCGCAGCCGCCCCCGTACCAAGGCGCTCGACTACCAGAAGATCTGGAACACCGAGAAGAACGAGTCGCCGCTGAAGACCATCACACGGTCGCAGAGCGACAAGCTCGCCGCCGCCCTGTCGGACCGTGCCCACGTCGTGGTCGACTGGGCGATGCGCTACGGCAATCCCTCGATCAAGTCGGGCATCGACGCCCTGATCGCGAAAGGCTGCGAGCGCATCCTGGCGGTCCCGCTCTATCCGCAATATTCCGCCTCGACCTCGGCGACCGTGTGTGACGAAGTGTTCCGCGTGCTCGCCCGTTTGCGTAACCAGCCGACGCTGCGGGTGACGCCGCCTTATTACGAGGACGCGGCCTATATCGAGGCGCTTGCCGTCTCGATCGAGACGCATCTGGCAACGCTGTCCTTCAAGCCGGAGCTGATCGTGGCGTCGTTCCACGGCATGCCGAAATCCTATGTCGACAAGGGCGATCCCTATCAGCAGCACTGCATCGCCACCACGGCGGCACTGCGCCGCCGGCTCGGCATGGACGAGACCAAACTGCTGCTGACCTTCCAGTCGCGCTTCGGCAATGCCGAGTGGCTCCAGCCTTATACCGACAAGACCATGGAGCGGCTCGCGAAGGAAGGCGTGCGCCGCCTCGCGGTGGTGACGCCGGGCTTTTCCGCCGACTGCCTGGAGACGCTCGAGGAGATCGCGCAGGAGAACGCCGAGATCTTCAAGCACAATGGCGGCGAGCAGTTTTCCGCGATCCCCTGCCTCAACGACAGTAACCCGGGCATGGACGTGATCCGCACCCTGGTGCTGCGCGAGCTCCAGGGCTGGATCTGATGGGCGCCCCATGAACCGCCGTGAGTGTCTGGCGCTTCTTGGGACCGTCGTCGCGCTGCCGCTCCCGGCGCTGGCGCAGCAGCCGAACGCGGCGCGCCGGCTCGGCGTGCTCTCGGTCACGGCTGCCGATGATGCGATCGGCCAGACCCGCAGCATGGTCCTGATCGAGGCACTCGCCGGACATGGCCTGAAAGAGCGCGACAACCTCAAGATCGACTGGCGCAGCGGCGGCGGCGACCGCGCGCGCATCGCGCAGCTCGCCGACGAGCTGATCGCGCTCAAGCCCGACGTCCTGCTGGCGGTCGGCACACCCTCGGTCGAGGAGCTGCGCCAGCGCACCACGACGATCCCGATCGTGTTCGCCGTCGTCACAGATCCCGTCAGCCAGGGCTTTGTCGATAACCTCGCGCATCCCGGCGGCAACGTCACCGGCTTCACCGATTACGACGGCCCGTTGGCCGGCAAATGGCTGGAGATGCTGACGCAAGTCACGCCAAAGGTGTCTCGCGTCTTCGTCGTCTACAATCCTGCCACCGCGCCGTTCGCGCCGCTGATGCTGCGCACCATCGAGGACGCGGCACGGGCCCTTCAGGTGACGGTCGAGCCCGCGCCGGTGCATGACGCGGCCTCGATCGCGGCGCTGGGCTTGCGGAAAGACGGTGGGTTGCTGGTGTTGCCGGACTTCTTCACCATGGCCAATCGCGGCCAGCTTCTGGCGGCGATCGCGCAGGCGCGCGTGCCCGCGGTGTTCTGGAGCCGCACCTTCGTCGAGGAGGGCGGGCTGATGTCCTACAGCACCGACAGCGCCGAGCAGCTCCGCCGCGCCGCGGACTATATCGACCGCATTCTGAAGGGCGCGCGGCCAGCCGACCTGCCAGTGCAGAACCCCACCAAGTTCGAGCTTGCGGTCAACCTCAAGGCCGCCAGGGAGTGTGGCGTCACACTTCACCCGGGCCTCATCGCCCTAGCGAATGACGTTATCGAATGAAGTCGTCCAATGCGCGCCTTCGGATTCGTTAATTTTTGCCGCTGGGTTTCCGCTGCACGCTTTCAAGGGCCCGCTACAAATACATATCTTGATCGTTCCCCGTTTGGATGTCTTGTGCAGAATTGGATCGATACCGACGTGAATTGCGACCGCTGAACCGGTAGGGTCGCGCTCCCGACCAATGACAGCGCGGGAAAGGGCTTTTTCCCGCCTTGGAGGAAATATGAGCGGTTTCGACATTTTCGCGATTGTTCTGGTCTTGCTCGTCATCGTCACGCTGGTCGCCGGCGTGAAGACGGTGCCGCAGGGCTATGACTGGACCATCGAGCGGTTCGGCAAATACACCCAGACGCTGAGCCCCGGGCTCAATCTGATCGTGCCCTATTTCGATCGCGTCGGCCGCAAGATCAACATGATGGAGCAGGTGATCGACATCCCCGAGCAGGAAGTCATCACCAAGGACAACGCTACGGTGACGGTGGACGGCGTTGCCTTCTACCAGGTGTTCGACGCCGCGAAGGCAAGCTACGAAGTTGCCAATCTGACCCAGGCGATCACGGTCCTGACCATGACCAACATCCGCTCGGTGATGGGGTCGATGGATCTCGACCAGGTGCTGTCGCACCGCGACGAGATCAACGAACGCTTGCTGCGCGTCGTCGACGCCGCAGTGTCGCCCTGGGGCGTCAAGGTCAACCGCATCGAGATCAAGGACATCGTGCCGCCCGCCGACCTCGTCGAAGCCATGGGCCGGCAGATGAAGGCCGAGCGCGTCAAGCGCGCCGACATTCTCGCCGCCGAAGGCCAGCGCCAGTCCGAGATTTTGCGCGCCGAGGGCGCCAAGCAGGGCCAGATCCTCCAGGCCGAAGGCCGCCGCGAGGCCGCCTTCCGCGACGCCGAGGCGCGCGAGCGTCTGGCCGAGGCCGAAGCCAAGGCGACGCTGGCGGTATCGGAAGCCATCGGCAAGGGCGACGTCGCCGCGTTGAACTATTTCATCGCCGACAAATATATCAAGGCGTTCGGCCAGTTCGCGGACGCACCGAACCAGAAGATCATCATGCTGCCGGTGGAAGCAACCTCCATGCTGGGCTCGCTCGCCGGCATCGGCGAGATCGCAAAGGCAACGTTCGGCGAAAGCGCAGCCTCTGCGGCCGCCGCCGCCCGTCGCACCGGCTCGGTGCCGACGACAGGCAGCACGCCGCCGGCGGTGCCGCCGCGGCAGGGATAGTCACCGGAGCACGACCCTTCGACGGGGGCGTGCACCATGATGGAAGGTCGTGTCATGACCGACATGTTCGTATCGCTCGGCAGCTGGAATTGGCTGATCTTCGGCTTCATCCTGATGGCGCTGGAGGTGCTGGCGCCGGGCATATTCCTGTTCTGGCTCGGGCTCGCCGCGCTGCTCGTCGGCCTGATCTCGTTCACCGTCGTCATATCGTGGCAGATCCAGCTCGTGATGTTCGCGGTGTTTGCCGCCGCCGCCGTGCCGATATGGCGCCGCCTTGCGCGGCCGAAGTCGGAAGCAAGCGCCAGCCCGTTCCTCAACAAGCGAACCGAGGCACTGCTCGGACGCGAGTTCACCTTGGAGAAGCCGATTATCGACGGCAGCGGCACCGTGCGCATCGGCGACACGGTGTGGCGCGTCGCCGGCCCGGATACGCCGGCCGGGACGCGGGTGAAGGTGGTGCAGGTGGACGGTGCCAATCTGACCGTGGCGGCGGCGTGAAGATTTCTTCCCTCTCCCCTTGTGGGCCTGTTGCGTAATCCGCCAGTTGTGATTCCCTAGGTCAAAGCCTTGGAGGTATCGATGGCGGTGAAGCGGACAGGACAGCCGAGCTTTGTGGAAGCGCTGATGCCGAAGGGCGCCGGCGCCAATGCGGCGCTGGATCGGTTGGCTGGCCTGGTCAAGTGGTACCGGTTCGAGAAGCTGATCGGCCATTTGCGGGATGAAGGGAGCCCCGGTCGTCCAGGCTATCCGGTGCTTGTGCTGTTTCGCGCGGTGCTGCTGCAGTCGCTCTACGGTCTTTCGGAGCGCGAACTGGAG
>NZ_PTFE01000220.1:0-1993 GCF_002936975.1 Bradyrhizobium sp. AC87j1 | reverse complement strand
GTGATCGGCTTCTTCTCCTGCGAAATGTCGGCCGACCAGCTCGCTACCCGTATCGTGGCCGAGCGCACCGGCGTTCCCTCCTCCCACATCCGCCGCGGCGGCATCTCGGAAGCCGATTTCGAAAAGATCCGGGAGGTCTCGATCGAGCTGCAGTCGCTGCCCTTCTACGTGGACGCCACCGGCGGCCTGTCGATCGCGCAGCTGATGGCGCGCGCGCGCCGGCTGAAGCGGCAGAAGGGCCTCGACCTGCTCGTGATCGACTACATTCAGCTGCTCTCGGGCTCGGGCAAGCGGAGCGATAATCGCGTGCAGGAAATCACGGAGATCACGACCAGCCTGAAGGCGCTCGCCAAGGAACTCAACGTTCCCGTGATCGCGCTGTCGCAGCTCTCGCGTCAGGTCGAATCGCGTGACGACAAGCGGCCGCAGCTCTCCGATCTTCGTGAATCCGGCTCGATCGAGCAGGACGCCGACGTCGTGCTGTTCGTGTATCGCGAGGAATATTACCTCGCCATGAAGGAGCCGCGCCCGGGCACGCCTGAACACGAGAAGTGGCAGCTTGACATGAGTCTTGCGCACGGAAAGGCCGAGGTCATCATCGGCAAGCAGCGTCACGGCCCGACAGGCACCGTCGACCTGGCCTTCGAAGCCTCGGTCACGCGGTTTGGCGACCTCGCCCCTGACAGTCAGCTTCCGGTTCGCAGCGGCAACGACTACTGAGTTCCTTGAACAGGACCGGCCTCTTGCGTAAAACGACGCCATGACAATGGCGTCCGACCCGAAAACCATCTCACAATCCGGCCTTCTCTCCGCGGAGGCCAACCAGGCTGCCGCGCTCGCTGCCTATGGCGGCGTGCTGACCGTCGATCTCGACGCCATCATTGCCAATTGGCGCAAGCTCGAGAAGACGGCAGTGCCGGCCGAATGCTCGGCGGTGATCAAGGCCGACGCCTATGGCTGCGGCGCCGCCGAGGTCGCGCGTGCGCTGAGCAAGGCCGGCTGCAAGACCTTTTTCGTCGCCACCATCGAGGAAGCGCGCAAGGTGCGCGCGGCCGTCCCGGAGCCCACGATCTACGTGCTCGGCGGCTATTTCCAGAATACCGGCGAGCACTACGCCAAGATCAATTGCCGTCCTGTCATCGGCGACCTCAACGAGCTCGCCGAATGGGACGTGTTCTGCCGCCGCACCGGCTGGACCGGGGGTACGGCGGTTCACATCGACACCGGCATGAACCGGCTCGGCCTGACGTTATCCGAAGCGCAGGCCATCATCCCCCGCATCAATGCCGGCGATCACGGCATCACGCTGGTGATGAGCCATCTGGTCTCGGCCGAGCAGCTCAACAGCCCGGTGAACGCCAAGCAGCTGGCGGCCTTCCGCGGCATCGCCAGCGAATTCTCCGGCGTGCCGGCGGCGCTCGCCAATTCCTCCGGCATCTTCCTCGGCGCACCCTTCCAGTTCGATATGGTGC
This sequence comes from Bradyrhizobium sp. AC87j1, assembly GCF_002936975.1. Lineage (NCBI taxonomy): Bacteria > Pseudomonadati > Pseudomonadota > Alphaproteobacteria > Hyphomicrobiales > Nitrobacteraceae > Bradyrhizobium > Bradyrhizobium sp. AC87j1. Next base: position 521 of record NZ_PTFE01000220.1, on the reverse strand, counting down.
GGCCGGGCGCTGCGCTCTACGGCGTCAACCCGACGCCGGAGGCCGACAATCCGATGCAGCCGGTGGTCGACCTCAAGGCGCGCATCGTGCAGATCCGCACCATCGAACGCGGCGAGAGCGTCGGCTATGGTGGCACCTGGACCGCGCGGCGGCCGACCAAGCTCGCGATCATCGCAGTCGGTTATGCCGACGGCTATTTCCGCGCCGCCAGCTCCAATGACGGCACCCGCGGCGCCGAAGTCATCGTCGCCGGCAAGCGCTGCCCGGTCGCTGGCCGCGTCTCCATGGATCTCATCGCGATCGACATCACCGATCTGCCGCCGAACGCGGCGCGGCGCGGCCATATGGTGACGCTGCTCGGCGAGGGCATCACCGTCGACGAGCTCGCGCATCATTTCGGCACCATCGGCTATGAGGTGCTGACCAGCCTCGGCCACCGCTACGCCCGCCTCTACAAGGGCGGCAATGTGGAGGAGCCGCTGGTGAAGCCGGCGGCCGCGCAGACCGCCGAGCAGCCGCCC
>NZ_PTFE01000219.1:0-2040 GCF_002936975.1 Bradyrhizobium sp. AC87j1 | reverse complement strand
GACGCCAACGGCCTGCTGACGGTCTCGACCACCAACGACTACGCGTCCTCGACCATCGGTTCGAGCGCCGCAGGTGGTGCGATCGGCGGTACGCTGACTTCGTCGCTGACGTTCTCGACGGCTTCCACCCCCGTCCAGGATACGGTTGCTCAGACGGCGCGTGCCAATCTGGTGTCTCAGTACAACAACATCCTGAACCAGATCGACACGACCTCGCAGGACTCCTCGTTCAACGGTGTCAACCTCTTGAACGGTGACCAGCTCAAGCTGGTGTTCGACGAAACCGGCAAATCGAACCTCAGCATCACGGGCGTGACCTACAACTCCAAGGGTCTGGGCCTTGCTGCGTTGACCAGCGGTGTCGACTTCATCGACAACTCCGCGACCAACAAGGTGCTGTCCAACCTGAACGCGGCGTCGAGCACGCTGCGCTCGGAAGCTTCGAGCCTCGGCTCGAACCTCTCGGTGGTGCAGGTTCGTCAGGACTTCAACAAGAGCCTGATCAACGTGCTGCAGACCGGTTCGTCCAACCTGACCCTGGCCGACACCAACACCGAAGCGGCCAACAGCCAGGCGCTGTCGACCCGCCAGTCGATCGCGGTCTCCGCGCTCTCGCTGGCCAACCAGTCGCAGCAGAGCGTGCTGCAGCTGCTCCGCTAACAAGCGGACGACATCGCAAGACGACTACGGCGGCGGGGCTTCGGCCCCGCCGCTTTCTTTTTGTACCGGCATCCAAGTGCCTTTCGGCGAGGTGGAGAGGATGCGTTCGGATGCAGCCAATTGCTCACTCTGAGTTATGGTTGACAAGTCGCAAACGCCTCGCCGCTTCACCAAAAACCATCATGCAATCATGACGATATGACCGAGCACGCTCTTGCTCCGAACGCGGATATGGTGAATCCGGGCAAGGACTGCCGCGACACGCTTCATGCTTTGTTAGCCGTCTGCGTTCACCGTCCCGGCATCGATTAATCCTAATCGAAGTTTGTTTGTTGCGTTGCGTACCAGAAGGGTAACACTCAATGTCCGGTATCGTCCTCTCTTCGTCGGTTCGTCAGAACCTGCTCTCCCTCCAGTCCACCGCCGATCTTCTCGCCACCACGCAGAGCCGTCTGTCGACCGGCAAGAGCGTCAACTCGGCCCTGGACAATCCCACCAACTTCTTCACCGCACAGTCGCTCGACAACCGCGCCAGCGACATCAACAATCTGCTCGATGGCATCGCCAACGGCGTGCAGGTGCTGCAGGCGGCCAACACCGGCATCACCTCGCTGCAGAAGCTGATCGACAGCGCCAAGTCGATCGCCAACCAGGCGCTGCAGACCACGGTCGGTTACTCCACCAAGTCCAACGTCTCCACCACGATCGCCGGTGCGACGGCGGCCGACCTGCGCGGCACGACTTCGTTCGCCAGCGCGACGGCGAGCAGCAACGTCGTGTTTAGCGGCGCTGCCGGCGGCACCACGGCTGCGAGCGGCACCACGACGCTCGGCGCCACCATCGGCACCTTCACGGGTACCGCGGGAACGGCCGGCGACGGCACCACGGCCCTGACCGGCGCCATCACCCTGATCGCGACCAACGGCACGACCGCCACCGGCCTGGCCAGCAACGCCCAGCCCGCCGACGGCGACACGCTGACCGTGAACGGCAAGACCATCACCTTCCGCTCGGGCTCTGCTCCGGCCTCGACTGGTGTTGCGTCCGGCTCGGGCGTCAGCGGCAACCTCGTCACCGACGGCAACGGCAACTCCACGGTCTATCTCGGTACCGCGGGCACGCCGGCTGCGACCGTCAGCGATCTGTTGACCGCGGTCGATCTCGCCAGCGGAGTCAAGACGGCATCCATCACTGCCGGTGCTGCGACGCTCGCCACCAGCTTCAACCAGACCGCTTCGAGCGTTGGTGGCGGCGCCGTCACGCTGAAGAGCTCGACGGGTGCGGATCTGAGCGTCACCGGCAAGGCCGACCTGCTCAAGTCTCTCGGCCTGACCACGTCTGTGGGCGGCGGCAACGCCACCGTGAGCGTCAACCGGACCA
>NZ_PTFE01000218.1:0-2046 GCF_002936975.1 Bradyrhizobium sp. AC87j1 | reverse complement strand
CCCCAACCCTCCCCCACAAGGGGGGAGGGAGCGAGAGAGACGTGCCCTCGTCCCAGCTTCGCGGCACGCACTCGAACCCGACCACCATCACGTCCTCCGCTGGGGATCGACGATGTCGCGAAGGCCGTCACCGAGGAGGTTGAAGCAGAACACGGCGATCATCAGGGCAAGGCCGGGGAAGAGCGCGATCCACCATTCGCCTGACACCATGAAGCCGGCGCCTTCGGCGACCATGATGCCCCATTCGGCCGTGGGCGGGCGGACGCCGAGGCCGATGAAGGAGAGGCCGGCGGCGTTGAGAATGGCATAGCCCATGGTCAGCGACATCTGCACGATCATGATCGGCATGATGTTAGGGAGAATGTGCACCAGCAGGATGCGGAATTCGCCGTTGCCGGAGAGGCGCGCGGCCTGCACGAAGCCGGCGTTGCGGCGCACATTGGCCTCGGCGCGCGCGACGCGGGCGTAAAGCGGGAAGTTCACGATGGCTGTGGCGAGGATGATGTTCTGCACGGTGTTGCCGAGCGCGGCGACGATGCCCATGGCCAGCACGAACAGCGGGAAGGCCATGATGGTGTCGGCGATGCGGCCGACGATGCGATCAGTCCAGCCGCCAAAATAGCCGGCGGCGATGCCGGCAAGGCCGCCCATCAGGAACACCAGCACGACGGAGGCGACCGCGATGAACGTATCGAGCCTTGTTGCCACGACGACGCGGCTGAAGATGTCGCGGCCGAGCTGGTCGGTGCCGAACCAGTGCGCGGCCGACGGCGGCTTCAGCGCCGCGGCGGTGTCGGAGGCGAGCGGATCGTACGGCACCACATAGGGGCCGACGATCGCGGCGGCGAGGATCAGGATCAGCAACGCGAAGGCAAAGCCGGTGACTTTGTTCTCGCCCAGCACGTAGCGGGTCTGTTCGAGGATCGCAGTCAGTCCCGAGGTGCGTGCGGGACCGACGGGTTCAACAGCAGGCGCAACGGAGCTCATTGTGTCCCCCTAGCCTTCAAGCCTGACGCGCGGATCGATCACGCCGTACAAAATGTCGATCACGAGATTGAGCAGCACGTACATGACCGCCATGGTCAGCACAAAACCTTGCACCGGCGCGAAGTCCGACGAGATCAGCGCTTCCACGGCGTAGGAGCCGATGCCCGGCCAGGCGAACACTTTTTCCACCAGCACGTTGGCGCCGAGCAGGAACGAGAACACCATGCTGAGCGTGGTGATCACGGGCAGCATCGCGTTGCGGAAGGCGTAGGTGACGATGACGGTCGTCGGGGACAGGCCGCTGGCGCGCGCGGTGCGGACGAATTCGGACGCGAGCACCGCCAGCATCGAGGCGCGCGTCATGCGCGCGATCGGCGCCAGCGAGAAGATCGCGAGCGTCGTCGCTGGCAGGATCAGCTGGCTCAGCGCCGAGCGGAACGCTTCGAGATCGCGCGCGATCAACGTGTCGATCAGATAGAAGCCCGTGACGGTCGGCGGGGCGCTGGTGAACACGTCGAGCCGGCCGAGCGGGGCCGGCGACCAGCCGAGCCGGAAATAGAAGACATAGACCAGCACGAGGCCGGTGAAGAACACCGGCAGCGAGACACCGGCTGTCGTCGTCACGCGACATAGATGGTCGAGCCATGATCCCGGCCGCGTTGCAGCCAGCACGCCGAGCGGAATCGCGATCACGACGGACACGATGAGGCCGAGCAGTGTCAGTTCGGCCGAGGCCGGCAGGCGGTTGCGGATTTCGGCTGCCACCGGCTGGCCCGTGGTCAGCGAGTTGCCGAAATCGCCATGGGCGAGATCGTTGGTGTAGCGGAAGAACTGCTCGATCAGCGGCTTGTCGAGGCCGAGTTTCTTGCGAATCTGCTCGACGGCTTCCTTGGTCGCGGCCGGGCCGGCGAAGTAGGCGGCGGGATCACCGGGCAGCGCCCGCGTCAGCAGGAAGGTGACGATGACGACCCCGATCAGCGAGGGAATCGCGAACATCAACCGCTTGCCGATCATGGTCAGCATGGGGCGCTCCTGATGTGCTCGGTTTGGAAATGAGAT
>NZ_PTFE01000217.1:0-2061 GCF_002936975.1 Bradyrhizobium sp. AC87j1 | reverse complement strand
CGCGCTGGTCCTGATAGACCACCGCCACCGCATCCGGCGCCTGGCGAACCTGCGCCTCGAACAGCTCATGGATGCACTGCTGCTCAGGATACGTCACCGCCGTCCGGTTCAGCTCCTCCAGCAGATACGCGCGCTCGTCGGCCGCCAGCAGCTCAATCCGCCCGACCGCTTGCCGCGCATCGGCAACCATCGCCTGCAGAAGCGCTAGCAGATAGCCTCGTTGCCGCTCGATGGTCGCCTGATCGAACAGCGCCGTGGCATAGCCCAGCGTCCCGGCGATGACCTCACCATGCTCGCAAAGGTTCAGCTCCAGATCGAACTTGACCTGATCGAAGCCGTCTGCCGCCGCCTCCACACGCAGCCCAGGAAGGTCGAACGTCCCAGCGGCGTCGTTCTGCCAGGCCAGCATCACCTGGAACAACGGCGTGTGATCAAGACGTCGTGGCGGCTGCACGATCTCCACCACCTGCTCGAACGGCAGGTCCTGATGCTCCTGCGCTCCCAAGGCCGTGCGCCGCGTCCGCGCCAACAGCTCCGCCACGCTCGGCTCGCCCGACAGGTCCAGCCGCAGCGCCAGGGTGTTGACGAAGCAGCCGATCAGCTCTTCGACCTCGCGGCGACCGCGATTGGCGCTCGGCACGCCGATCATTAGGTCGTCCTGCCCCGACAGACGCGACAGCAGCGCCGCCCAGGCCGCCAGCACCGTCATGAACAAGGTCGTGTCATGCTGCCGGCTCAGCCGCTTCAGATCCCGCGTCAGCTCCGCATCGATCACGACCGTCACACTGGCCCCGGCAAACGACTGCTCTGCCGGCCGCGACCGGTCCGTCGGCAAGGCCAGACGGGCCGGCGCGCCAGATAGATTGTTGCGCCAATACTGCGCCTGGCTCTGCAGCCGCTCGCCCGACAGCCACTGCCGTTGCCAGGCGGCATAGTCCGGATACTGGATTGCAAGCGGCGGCAGCGGATCGCCTTCTCCGGCCACGAACGCCCGGTACAGCTGACTGAGTTCATGCACCAACACGCCCAGCGACCAGCCATCCGAGACAATGTGATGCTGCGTCAGCAGCAAGACGTGCTCCTCATCCGAGATCCGGATCAGCCGGCCGCGGATCAGCGGGCCACGCGCCAGATCGAACGGCGTGCGCGCCTCTTCCCTGCACAGACCCAATAGCGCCTCGTCCGCATCCGGCCTGTCCCGCAGATCCTGCTCCACAACCGGCAGCCCCGCATCCTCCGGCAGCAGCTCCACCCAGGGCTTGCCCTCCGGCGCGACAAACACGCTGCGCAGTGCCTCATGGCGCGCCAACACACGGTCCAGGCTACGCTGCCAGGCGCTGCGGTCGAGCCCACCTTTGAGCCGCCACCCGAGCGGAATGTGATAGTTCGTGCTGCTCTGATCCAGCTGCGCCAAAAACCACAGCCGCTGCTGCGCAAACGACAGCACAAGCGGCGCTTCACGCGACACCGGCACAATGGCTGGCAGGTCTTGCGCGCCGGAGCGGCTCAACTCATCCATGATACTCGCGGCCAGATCGGCCAGCACCGGTTTGGCAAACAGCGTGGTCAGCGGCAGTGCGAAGCCAATGGCCTGCGAGACCCGGCTCAACAGCCGCACCGCCAATAGCGAGTGCCCGCCGAGCGCAAAGAAGTGGTCGTGGCGTCCGACCCGCTCAACACCGAGCAGCTCGGCCCAGATCTGTGCCAGCGTGGTCTCGATCTCGCCTTGCGGCGGCTCATAGGCGCCATGCGCATACGCCTCATCGTCCGGCGCCGGCAGCGCCTTGCGATCGAGCTTGCCATTTACCGTCAGCGGCAGCGCCGCCAGCCGCACGAACGCCGATGGCACCATGTAGTCCGGCAGGTGCGCGCCCACATGCGCCCGCAACGTGGCGGCCAGCTCAGCTCCAGCGCCATCCGGCTCATCCGATTGAGCTTCAGGCGCACACACCACATAGGCGACAAGACGCTGCTCGCCGCCGGGGCCCTCGTGCGCCACCACCACCGCCTCGCGCACGAACGGGTGCTCGGCAACCCGCGCCGCGATCTCACCGGGCTCGA
>NZ_PTFE01000216.1:0-2136 GCF_002936975.1 Bradyrhizobium sp. AC87j1 | reverse complement strand
TGCCCGGTTTCCATGCCGACCCGAACCGCGTCTGGCGCGTGCTCGCGCAGCGCCATTGCGATGCACTCCGGTTCCGAGGAGCATTTGCCCCGCCAAGTGCGCCGACCGTCGGCGTCGATCACACAAATCTCCGTCTCCTTTTGCGATACATCCAAACCAACATAAAGGGTCATCACATGCTCCTCGTTTGCACTGAGGAGAACATTCTACCTCAGCCTCGAGCGCGCGATTAGGCCATGTGGTTGATCAGATAGCCCTCCCGCTTGAGCAGAACATGCACGCGCCGATAGCCGAAGCGGCGGCGTTCATGGGCAATCGCCTTCATGCGCTGGCGAATGCTGGCATCGTCAGCCCGGGTCGTCCGGTATCTCATCGTCATGCGGCAGCAGCCGATGGCTTTACACGCCCGCCGTTCGCTCATCCCGAATGCCTCTCGCAGATGGACGACAGCTTTCCGCTTCCCCGCGGGCGTCACCACTAATGGGATGGTCCGCCCCGTCCTCCTCCCTCATTATAGGAAGGTCAGATCAAAAGAGGAGAGTATCATGGCCCATCGCAATTTGCCGCGACCTGCGGCTGTCTATGGAATCGACATTGGCAAGAACCTGTTCCACGTCGTTGGCCTAAGCTGCGACGGCACACCTGTTCAGAAAGCTCGCTTTCGACGGGAGACCCTTCTTCAGTTCTTTGCTCGCGCACAACCAAGCATAGTTGGCATGGAATCCTGCGCCGGTTCACAGTGGCTCGCCCGGAAGATAAAGGCACTAGGTCACAAGGTGCGCTTGATCCCCGCGCAATTCGTGAAGCCCTACGTGAAGTCAAACAAGAACGATATCATCGACGCTGAGGCGATCGCTGAGGCCGCGACGCGACCGACAATGCGCTTCGTCGCCGTGAAGGAGGAGGACCAAGTCGATCTTCAAGCGCTGCATCGGATCCGTGAGCAGATGGTCGGCTCGAGGACACGCCTGATCAATCAGATGCGGGCTTTCTGCCTCGAGTACGGCGTACCTTTGCGTCAGGGTGTCGGAATATTCAAACTCGAGTTGCCGCGCGCTTTGAATGACGTAGGAAACGATTTGTCACCAGTGATGCGTCGCCTGGTGGGCGATCTTTTCGCTGATCTCCGCCGCCTCGAAGAACGGATCCGCGAGGTGACACAGGAGATCGAAGCGGTCGCCGATCGAGAGGACGTCACACGCCGGCTGATGACAATCCCTGGTATCGGCGCATTGGGTGCGACCGCTGTACTTGCCGCGATCGGTGATGGGCTGCAGTTTCGCAAGGCCCGCGACCTTGCTGCCTGGCTGGGGTTAGTGCCCAGGCAATACTCGACCGGCGGAAAACAGACGTTGCTTGGCGTCAGCAAACGCGGCAACCGTTATGTGAGAAAGCTTTTAGTGCATGGCGCGCGATCTTGCTTCCGGCACTTGGACCGGACGCGCGATCGCTAGGAAACTGGCTCGACGGGCTCCAGGCTCGGATGCATCCGAACAAAGCCGTTGTCGCCCTAGCCGCCAAGATGGCCCGCATTGTCTGGGTGGTCTTGAACAAGCCTGGAGCTCTCTACGAACGCAGAGATCCTGCTTTCACCTGACGCTTCTGGCTTCGATTGCAAGGCTCGGGAACAGTGATGACGAAACAGTGGATCAACATGCCGTAAGCCCTGTGCAAAAAAGCGGGCTTCGTGCCCGAACCATTTATTGGGAACGGCGTGCGCGGATCTCATCATGGCCTGGCTGCAACCGCAGTCCACTCGCGAGAGGTCGGAGTCATCTATGCAACTGGAAGCGTCATTTTTGCTGTTACGAACCCTTGCACGGACGGGGCGGACCATACATTCTTTCCCAGGAGGTCTTTCAGCGCCGCGTTGTCCAGCATGGCGTCGGCCAGGAGCCGCTTCAGCTTCGTGTTCTCGTCCTTTAGCGTCCTCAGCCGCTTGGCCTCGCAGACATCCATCCCGCCGAACTTGGCCTTCCATTTGTAGATGCTGGCGTCGCTGACGCCATACTTGCGGCACAGATCGACGACCGAAACGCCGGCCTCGTGCTCCTTCAAAATCCCGATGATCTGCTCTTCCGAAAAGCGGCTGCGCTTCATGCTCTGGTCCTTGTCGTGGGCCAGAGCGAACTTCAA
>NZ_PTFE01000215.1:0-2148 GCF_002936975.1 Bradyrhizobium sp. AC87j1 | reverse complement strand
CGAGATGCACACCTGTTGAACGCCATCATGCGGCGGCTGTAGAGACGACCGCGGAAAGAACCATGAACCCGGCAGTGGATCACTTTTGTCTATCGGGGTTGACATCGTGCCCGCGATTAAAGAACGGTCGACTAAAAAGGATGCCAATCGCTGGTAGCTTAGGGCTCATCCTTGGATACGGCAGCTGCGGCGGAGATAGAGCGCGAAGGCGTAAAAAATCAGCCATGAGGTAAGAAGCCAACCAAGATAGTTGGAGAGAGGAACAACGAATACCCCACCGCCGTCGTGCCATATCCAGACCATGGCGATTGTCGCGTTGGGGGCATCCATCACAAGATCCCATTGGGTCATCACGAACGCAGCGACGACGGGCAGGGCGATCAAGTTGAAAGGGCGATGGAGCTGACGGTCGGCGCCATCAAGCAGAACCGACGCGACTACCCAGGAAAAATAACCTGCTCCGAACCATAGCGGTCCCACAATAATCGGAATCAAGCCGACGTGCGACAAATTCGGTCCTACCTCGAAATGATAGACGCCGAATGGGAAGCCCGTGGCGGTGCTGAGATTTTCCATCGCAAATGCAATTGCATTGCAAGCAACGAACAGGACCAAGGCTCGCCGTGGACCATAGTCAAAAGTGGCATGGACCAGCGCGCAGCCAATGAAAATCGCCGCGAGCGCTTGCGCAAGCGGGGTTGGATTCCAGGAAACCCCAATTGCGGCCGCAAGAATGCCAGCGATGGCCAACCAAAGCGCGGGCTCCTGCCGCGCCCAGAATCTGCTGCGGGCAACATTATCTAACGTCATTGCGCGCGGTTTCCGTCGGCTGAGCGAGCAATCAACGGCAACGCAGTTGTTTGCCTATCCACCCTATCTATTGCAAGAAGATGGCGCTGCTTGGTCTCTTCTGAACCTTGTGAATATTGCCGAAGAGATCTTTTCTTTCCTTAGTTTCCCAAGCGATGCGTCGATAGTCCGGTACAAGAATATCGCCCTGCCAAAAGTTTGCTCACCTCGGAGGGAATAGTGCGCGATCGCCCCTGTTTCGCGGTTGGCGAATTGCTTACCTTGCTACAGATGACGCCCGCTTTAAGTGATCTTATCTCTCAGCCTTCGTTGAACGGTTTCGACCAGAGCCGCTCCGCGAAATCCAGATGGCACTTCATTACGTCCGAGGGAGTTTTGGAATTGGCAAGATTTTTCATAAGATTGGCCTGAGCGTGCAGAGAGGAAGCAGCCAGCTTTGACCCGTCCTTCAATGCCGCAGCGAACAGGTCTGTTGTCTCTTCGAGAGATTTTTTCCATTCTGGAGACGCAAATGAATGGCCCGATGCGGCCCTCGCTGATTCTACAACATCGTGCGTGGTGCCACCCGCTCCAGAGGCTGATGCCTGAGCGGCCCGTTCGGGCTCTGGATCTGTCTTCCGTTCGCGCTTCTCGTATTCGGAGCTTCTCGCGGGCATTCAACGTCTCCCCGTCTGAACAGGATCGCAGCGCGCTGCGTGGTCTAGATCCGACCATGAGGCTTCGGAAAGTACCACAACCGGCAACATGTCGAACCTATCTCAGTTGGTAGCACTTGCTCAATCGGGATCACTTAAGCGGATAACGTACAGAGTCTTTCGCACTTTCAGGATTGACGGCTTCTTCTAGAATGGAGGAGCTTTGAATGAACGATGGGAATGCCATGGGTCAGGTGATCCAAATTGATGAGGCCCGGATTCGAGATCACCTGGGCGAGATGGTCCGCGGGACGGTGGAAGAGACACTGAACGCGATGCTGGAGGCCGAAGCGGACCAGCTGTGCGGGGCTGGGCGGTATGAGCGCAGCCCGGCCCGGCAGGACACGCGGGCAGGCAGCTACGAGCGAACGCTGCACACCAAGGCGGGCGACGTCAATCTGAAGGTCCCGGAGCTACGGCGGCAAACCTTCGAGACGGCGATCATCGAGCGCTACCGGAGGCGGGAGAGCTCGGTCGAGGAGGCGCTGATCGAGATGTATCTGGCCGGAATTGCGGTTCGGCGGGTCGAAGACATCACGGAGGCGCTGTGGGGCACCCGGGTCAGCCCGAGCACAGTGTCGAACCTGAACAAGAAGATCTATACCAAGATCGAGGCGTGGCGGAATCGCAGGATCGAAGGCGA
>NZ_PTFE01000214.1:0-2238 GCF_002936975.1 Bradyrhizobium sp. AC87j1 | reverse complement strand
CGCGCTGGTCCTGATAGACCACCGCCACCGCATCCGGCGCCTGGCGAACCTGCGCCTCGAACAGCTCATGGATGCACTGCTGCTCAGGATACGTCACCGCCGTCCGGTTCAGCTCCTCCAGCAGATATGCCCGCTCGTCGGCCGGCAGGATGTCCAGCTCCCGCACCGGCGTGTCGCGCGCCCGCTCCAGCGCCTCCGCCAGTTGCTCCAGCGCCCGCTGCATGTAGCCGCAGACCCGATCCGCTGAGATTGGCTCCGCCACCTGCGCCGTCAGCCCGAGCGCCTCGCCGAAATCCTCCACCGACAGGGTCAGCGGATAGTTAGTGCGCTCCTCCGCGCCCAGCCATTCCACACCCGACAACACATCGTCTGTCCCGGAGCCGGGCACAGCCGGCGCCGTGTTGTGGCGGTAGTTCAACAGCGAACTGAACAGCGGCGCCGGCGCCGCAACGCCGCTGCAGCGTTGCGCCAGCGCCAGCGAAGCCTGCTCGTGCGCCAAAAGCTCGGCCAGCCGGCCGTGCGTGGTCAGGACGCTCGCCTCGACGGCGGTGCCATCGAGATCAAGCCGCAGCGGCAGGGTGTTGATGAACAGACCCATCGCGCGGTCGCTACCTGCCCCGCCATGCATGCGGCCGATCAGCACGGTCCCGAACACCACCTGCTCGCGGTCGCTGCTGCGCGCCACCACCTGTCCCCACGCCAGATGGCACAGGCTCGCCAGGCTCACCCCCAGCCGCCGCGCCTGGCTGCGCAGCCGCGCGCTGAGCGCCTGCGGCAGCATCCGCTTCGCCTCACGGGTCCCGCTGCCCTCGCCCTGGACCTCGCACAAGCCAAAAGGCGTGCACGGCTCATCGATGTCTCCCAGCAGTCCCCGGAAGAACTCTTCATGCGCGTCTGCACCCACGCCAAGCCGTGCCGCGGCCACCAGATTGCGGAACGGCTGCGGGGCTGCCAGCTCATGCTCGCGTCCCTCCAGCACGGCCCGGACCTCGGCATGCATCAGCTCCAGCGTGGTGTGATCCCCGATGAGATGATGCTGCAGCTCCAGCAGCAGCCAGCGCGCGCTGCCGGGCTCGCGCGCAATCACAAACCGCAATAGCGGCGCCCGGCCAAGATCGATGCGGTGCTGGCGCGGATCAAACCGCCGCCGGAGCTGCTTGTGGCCGGGACCACCTGACCCGTCCAGCTCGACCTCGCTCACCTCCAGCGGCGCGTTCCGCCGCACCACCTGGGCCGGGCGCGACAGCCCTTCCCAGACAAACGAGGTGCGCAGAATGTCGTGCCGATCCACCACCCGCTGGACCGCGGCAAGATAGCGCTCCAACAGGTCACGATCGGCAAACGCCATCTGCGAGACCAGGAGGTACGGATCGCCCTTTGTCGCCAACAGATGATGGAACAGGATGCCGTCCTGCAGCGGCGACAGGCCGTAAATGTCCTGAATGTTGCCAACCCCGCCGGGCACCGTGGCGACGATCCGCTCGATCTCGCCCTGCGTCAGCTCGATCAGCGGCAGCATCTCTGGCGTGATCGCCGGACTCTGTTCGCTGATCAGGTTGGCCGGGACCGCCAACTCGTGATGGCGGCCCAGGCTTGCAGCCAGATCCGACAGCACGGGCTTTGCAAACAAGGTCCGCACCTCGACCCCCAGCGCCAGCCGCCGCAGCCGCTCCATCAGCTGCACCGCCAAGAGCGAGTGCCCTCCCAGTTCGAAGAAGTGGTCGTGGCGTCCGACCCGCTCCAGCCCCAGAAGCTCGGCCCAGATCTGTGCCAGCGTGGTCTCGATCTCGCCCTGCGGCGGCTCATAGGCGCCATGCGCATACGCCTCATCGTCCGGCGCCGGCAGCGCCTTGCGATCGAGCTTGCCATTCACCGTCAGCGGCAGCGCCGCCAGCCGCACAAACGCCGCCGGCACCATGTAGTCCGGCAGGTGCGCACTTATGTGTGCGCGCAAACCGCCGGCAAGCTCGCTTCCATCCAGCCCGTTCGAAGCTGCTTCAGGCGCACACACCACATAGGCGACAAGGTGCTTGTCCCCGCCGGGGCCCTCGTGCGCCACCACCACCGCCTCGCGCACGAACGGGTGTTCGGCAACCCGCGCCGCGATCTCGCCGGGCTCGATGCGGAAGCCGCGGATCTTCACCTGGTCGTCGTTGCGGCCCAGGAACTCAAGATTGCCGTCCGGCAGATAACGTGCAAGGTCGCCGGTCCGGTACAGCCGATCGCCCTCGACAAAGG
>NZ_PTFE01000213.1:0-2263 GCF_002936975.1 Bradyrhizobium sp. AC87j1 | reverse complement strand
GACTGTGAATTGTTTTTCGTCATGCCGGGGCTCGCGTAGCGAGAGCCCGGAATCCATACTCCCGATCGTGGTTATGGATTCCGGGCTCGCGACTTCGTCGCGCCCCGGAATGACAAGACCAATCAGATCGGCATCTTCATGATGTCTTCATACGCTGCGATCACGCGGTCGCGGACCGAGACGAGGGTGGACACCGCGACGTCGGTGTCCGCCACCGCCGTCACCACGTCCATCACGTTGGCCTTGCCGGAGGCCATCGCCACGGTCTGCGCATCCGACTTGCGGCCGGACTCCATGACGCTGCCGACGGCGTCCTTCAGCATCGAGGCAAAGGATTGCCCGCCCGCCTCGGTGGCTTTGCCGGCACCGCTGTTCTCCAGCACCCGGGCAAGGTTCGCATAAGCGTTGGCGGCGATTGTCGGTGATGCCATGGCTCAATTGTCCTGTTCAGCTCTTGAGGATGTCGAGCGTGCGCTGGATCATCCGGCGCGTCGCACTGATGATGTTGAGATTGGCCTCGTAGGACCGCTGCGCGTCGCGCATGTCGGTCATCTCGACCACCGAGTTCACGTTGGGATATTTGACGTTGCCGCTGGCGTCCGCGACCGGATTGCTCGGCTCGTATTTGACGCGGAAGTTCGACTGGTCGGGCTTGATCTTGCCGAGGGTGACGACCTGCGCGTCGAGCGTGCGGTCGAGCGCGGAGGAGAAGGTGGGAACCTTGCGCCGGTAGGGATCGCCGCCTGACGTCTGCGAGGTCGAATCCGCGTTCGCGATGTTTTCCGAGATCACCCGCATGCGGCCGGCTTGCGCCCTCAGACCGGAGGTCGCGATCGCCATCGAACGGGCAAAGTCGCTGCTGTCATTGGCCATGATGCGCCTCCTCTAGCTCTTCTGTTCCCGGATCATGTCGCTAGCCCTTGCCGATCGCGGTCTTGAGCAGATGCAGGCTCTTCGAATAGAGCGAGGTCGCCGCCGCATAGTCCATCTGGTTGCTGGCCGCCTTCATCATCTCCTCTTCGAGATTGACGGCGTTGCCCGCGGGGCGGGTCTCAAAGCCCGCGTTCCTGTTCTGGTCGAATCCGGAAGCAGCCCCCGACGGCGTCATGTGAGAACCGCTGGTGCGCGCGAGCGCGAGGGGGCCCATCGAGCCGGTGACCGCCCCGGACTTGTCGAGCTTCGGCTCGACCAGGTCGCGCGGCCGGAATTTGGGCGTGTCGGAGTTGGAGACGTTCTCGGACAGGACGCGCTGGCGCTCCTGGTGCCACTGCATCTTGGTGCGAAGCGCCGACAGCACCGGGAGGTCGTTGATGGACATCGTCGCGGCTCCTTCCGCCTCTTGCGAACCTTGAGGTCCGCAACTAGGCAGAATTTGCCGCGTGTATGGTTAACAGCTGGTTAAGGACGACCTCGAGGCGTGTCCCCGGGCGGAACAGCATTTTGCACCCCGTGATTCTACGCCTCCAAAAATGGCATTAACCCAACCATTTGGCGGCGCATTCACGGGCCAAGAAGTCGTTTTGGATCGAGCGATTCATAGGTTATTAAGAGTTGGGGACGGCAAAACTTGCCGTGGGACGTTAAGAGATCGCAGTTTGGGGCATCGTTAAGCCGGTGGTTGGCGCGTCTGACCACGGGCACGAGAACAGCGCCATTTGTCGGGGACAAGTATGCAAGGCAGCCCTATCACCTTCATCGTCGCGTTCATCGTCGTCCTGGCGTTGATCGGCGTCGCTGCCTGGCTGGTTCGCCGATTCGCCGGCAGCCGGGTCGGCGCCAACACCCAGCGCGGCAGGATGCCCCGGCTCGCGGTGATCGACGCTGCCGCGGTCGACGGTCGGCGCCGCCTGGTGCTGGTCCGGCGTGACAATGTCGAGCATCTCCTGATGATCGGCGGGCCGACCGATATCGTCGTCGAGCCCAACATCGTTCGCGCCGCGCCCGGCCGCGACCAGCTTCCGCAGCGTCCGAACGCCGCGGAACCGCCGCGGCTTGCGCCCATGCCGGATACCAGCAGCTGGGCCGACGAAGCACCGCGGCCGGAACTGCTCGATCATCCCGAGCCGCAAATGCCCGAGCCGCCGCCGCGGCCCGCGCGCCCATCCTTCGCCGACGAGGTGCGCCGGCCCGCTCCCGCGCTGGCCGAACGCCGCAGCGATCCCCTCGCCGGCTTTACGGCCGAGCCGATTGCACCGCGCCCCGAGCGCGAACCGCGGCCCGAGCCGCTGCCGCCGCGCGTTCCGCGCAGCGAGCCGCCACTGAT
>NZ_PTFE01000212.1:0-2273 GCF_002936975.1 Bradyrhizobium sp. AC87j1 | reverse complement strand
TGGGCGGGCAGCCGAGCCGCCGGAAGTGTCACAGGTAGTGTTGTTCCTGCTCAGTGACGAGTCCTCTTATCTTACGGGCTCCGAAATCGTCGTCGATGGCGGTCTGACGATCGGCGTCCCGTACAAGCGTCAGGCGTCCGAAAGCATCTTTTGACTATCAGCTGACCAATTGTCACATAAAACAAGATCTGAGGTTGCGATGTATTACAGCAGTGGGAACTACGAAGCCTTTGCTCGTCCCGCAAGCCCGCTGGTGTGGACAGCAAGACGGCGTTGTTCGTTGGTTCGGCTTGGCGGCGCTCTCCGGCACAGCCATCATGATCCGCGACGGGCATATGCGGGGCGATCGTATTATCATTCTCGAGCGGCTGAACCTTCCAGGTGGGGCGTTGGACGGTAGTTGGGACCCGGAAAGAGGGTCCGTCATCCGACGTGGTCGAGAGACGGAGGAACATTTCGAGTGCCTCTGGGATCTGTTCCGTTCGATCCCGTCGCTCGAACTCGAAGGCGCCAGCGTCCTTGCCGAGTTCTACTGGCTAAACAAAGATGATCCGAACCACTCACTTCAGCGGGTGACGGTGAATCAGGGACAGGATGCTCATACCGACGGCCTCTTCACTCTGGGCGAAGAGGCCCAGAAGGAGCTGATTGCCGTATTTCTTGCCACGCGTAAGCAGATGGAAAGCAAGCGTATCGACGAAGTGTTCGGAAGCGATTTCTTCAACAGCAATTTCTGGCTTTACTGGCGGACTATGTTCGCTTTTGAAGAATGGCATTCGGCCCTCGAGATGAAACTTTATCTGCATCGATTTATCCACCATATCGGCGGCCTGCCTGATTTTCGCGCGCTGAAACTTATCAAGTACAATCAGTACGAATGGCTTGTTCTGCCGTTATGCAAATGGCTCCTAGAGCAGGGAGTCATCTTTCGTTACGGGGGCGAAGTCACTGATATCGATTTCGACATAAAGCGCGGACGCAGGCAAGTCACAGGCATCCACTGGCTGGAGAATGGCTTTGCGGGCAGCCTCGATATTGGTCCCGACGATCTTGTTATCATGACGATTGGGTCCCTTACCGAGAACTCGGACATGGGGGATCATCATACGGCGCCCAGGCTCGACGAAGGCTCGGCGCGCGCCTGGGATGGCGGCGTATTGCGGCCAAAGATACCGCCTTTGGCCGTCCAAACGTCTTTGGAGGAAATATCGCTGCAACCAAATGGGAATCGGCCACGATCACGACCCTGGACGCACGCATTCCGGGGTACATCCGTAAGATCGCCAAACGCAATCCGTTCAGCGGCAGGGTCGTCACAGGAGGCATCGTTACGGTAAAAGATTCGAGCTGGTTACTTAGTTGGACCGCAAACCAGCCGCATTTCAAGCACCAGCCCTGCGACCAAGTCGTCGTCTGGGTCTATTCGCTGTTCGTCGAGAAAGATGGTGATTACTGAGTCGTCCGTTAAGAAGCCGGATTGAGCTGGGCTGGGCGTGCGAACGTGCGCCAGAGCTGGACCAGGATGAGGCACAAGAGTTCTCTGAGCCAGGCGAGGATGCGGCGGAAGTTGTGGCCCACGGCTGAGAGGAAGACATTGGCGGCGTCTCCTGCGCGGCCCTTGAGGTGGCAGCGGCCGAGGTGACCTTCGGCTTTCATGTGTCCGATGATGGGCTCGATAGTGGAGCGGCGGCGCAGCTCGCGCTTGATGACACCGAAGACGCCGCGCTTTTGGCCTGAGATGAAGACGCGACGCGGATTTTGTGCGTCGTGGCCGCGGTATCCCTTGTCGACATAGGCCCGCTCGATCGCACAGCCGGTGAGTGTCTCGGTGCGGTCCATAACGTCCCGCAACGTGTGACCGTCGTAAGGGTGTCGGGCAGCGACCTGGCATGCAGCACGAACAGGCCACCGGGGGCGCGGCGATTGTTGGTAACGTGGAGGCCTTCACGCCGAACTCGTAAGGTGCGGCGGCCTTGCCCTTGCCGATGCACTCCACCTCCGGGGCATGGAAAGAATAAAGCTTGAAGCCGCGCTGGCGCTGCTGCTGCGAGCGGATCTGCGTGGCCCGGCCAAGCGGGAGGGCGAACGCCTCCTCCAACGCTGGCTGCCTCTCGATCTTGCGGCGGATGTCTCGGATGATCCGGCCGAGCCGGGAGCGCAGGATGCGCAACTGCCGCTGATGCCGATTGAACTGTTTGGCATGGGCATAGCGCCCTGCCATCATCGCCGCGGCCTTGGCCACGCGACAATAGGATTGCCGCAGCCTGACGCCG
>NZ_PTFE01000211.1:0-2276 GCF_002936975.1 Bradyrhizobium sp. AC87j1 | reverse complement strand
GTACCACTTGACCAGGCCAGCCAACCGATCCAGCGCCGCATTGGCGCCGGCGCCCTTCGGCATCAGCGCTTCCACAAAGCTCGGCTGTCCTGTCCGCTTCACCGCCATCGATACCTCCAAGGCTTTGCCCTAGGGAATCACAACTGGCGGATTACGCAACAGGCCCACAAGGGGAGAAGGAAAAGCACGTGCGATCGCGGCGGCTTATCGCTTCAGCCTCACACCTTCCTTGCCTTCGACATCAGGAACTGCTGGCGCATCACATTGTGGCCGGCGTCGAAATATTCCGAGATCAGCGCCTCGAACTCGGCTCGGAAGCTCTTGAGCTTGTCCGGCTCGTCCTTGTACTGGGCGACGAGCTTGATCAAAGGCCCGATCGTCGTTTCCATGGTGCGGCGGAAATGCTGCGGGCTGAGGGCGGACGGCGTCATCATGTCCATCTCGAAGGAGAGATCCTTCGTTTTCCCCGCGAGACGCTCGGCGACGATCTTCGGATCGCCCCACAACACCGGCGATGCCACGCCCTCGGGCGGAGGCAGATGGCGGCCAATCAGCGCGAACATCCGCCCGACATACAGATGCGGCGGCCAGGTGGAGAAGGCGATGGTGCCGCCGGGCTTCAGCACGCGCAGCATCTCGCCGATCGCGACGTCCGGACGCGGCGCGAACATGTGGCCGAACTGGCTGAGCACCACGTCGAACTCGTTGTCGCCATAAGGCAGGCTTTCGGCGTCGCCGTCCTTGAAGTCGACATCGAGGTTCATCAATTGCGCATGCTCGCGGGCGCGTTCAATCAGGACCGGCGACAGGTCGAGACCCCTGACCTTCGCACCGCGGCGCGCCGCCGTGATCGCGACAACGCCGGTGCCGCAGCCGACGTCGAGCAGCCGCTGACCGGCGGCAACGCCGGCAAAATTTGCGAGCCTGGCCGCGCTGGGTGTCGTGAAGACCTCCATCGGCGTGAATAGCGACCAGGCTTCCTTCTGGACTGCCTTGAAAGCTGCAAACGGGTCCTGCGCAGTCATGGAACTCTCCCTTTGCTCGAGGTCGATCTTCATGAGGCTGGCGAAGGTCGCCGAAGGTTCAACGCGGCCGCATGACAGCGACGGCACGGTCTCTCATCGTCGCAGCCCTATTGCACGAGATCGGCAACCGTGGTCGCGGCCTTCAGGCCGGTGCCGGTGAGGACTGCAACCGTGGTCTCGTTCGCCTTGATGGCGCCGGTGGCGGATAGTTTTTCCAGCGCGGCGGCAGCACTGGCGCTGGTCGGCTCGGCGAACAGGCCTTGCCGCGCGAGGCGCCGCAGGGCGGCGACCATCTCGTCCTCAGTCAGCGCGACGGTGCCGCCGCTGCTCTCGCGCAGGGCCGCGATGATCTCGCGCAGGCGCAGCGGGTGCTTGATGGCGGTGCCTTCGGCGATGGTCTTGTTCACTTCGCGCGCGACAGGCGTATCTACACCGGCCTTGAAGCTCGCATCGATTGGCGAACAGTTGAGCGGCTGCGCCGCAAACAGCCGCGGCAGCTTTGCGATCTGGCCTGCCTTCAACAGCTCGCGGAAGCCGAAGGCGCATCCGAGCAGGCTGCTGCCGGCGCCGACGGGAACGATGACGTTGTCGGGCGCGCGAAAGCCGAGGTCTTCCCAGATCTCATAGGCGAGCGATTTGGTGCCTTCGAGGAAGAACGGCTGCCAATTGTGGCTGGCATAGAAGGTCTGGCTCGACTGGCGGATCGCCTCGGCTTCCGATTCCTCGCGCGGGCCCTCGACGAGCTGCACCGCGGCGCCGTAGGCCCGCACCTGCGCGATCTTCGCCGGAGACGTCGAGGCCGGCGCCAAAATCTTCACGCGCATGCCGCCGGCGGCACCGAGCCCGGCCATCGACGAGCCGCCATTGCCGGAAGAGTCTTCCAGAATCGCGTTGACGCCGATCTGCCGCAGGAACGACAGCATCACCGCCGAGCCGCGGTCCTTGAAGCTGCCGGTCGGGTTGAACCATTCGAGCTTGAACAACGGCCGCAACTTGCCCCAGTCCTGCTGCACCAGCGGCGTGCAGCCCTCGCCGAGGGTGATCGGAGTCTTGATCTCGACCGGCAGCGCCGCCCGGTAGCGCCAGAGCGAGCGCGTGCGGCCGTCAATGTCCTCACGCGAGATCCCCACCCCCGGCGTCACCAGAAGCGGCGTGCGCTCGTCCGAGCACCAGCGCGGCTGGTCGAGCGGGTAGAGCTTGGCGTTGCGGGGGTCGATGTAGCTGGCGGGCATGGGGGTCTCCGGGGCGGGC